>JAITWV010000303.1 GCA_031285105.1 Streptococcaceae bacterium
GCCACCAAAGAAAAAACCATTTTACATTTTGGAAAGCGAAGAACTTTTAACCGATCGATTTGGAACAAAGGTGGTAATCTCAGATAAAGGAAATAAAGGCAGAATTGAAATTGAATATGTTTCTCAAAGTGATTTGGCGAGAATTTTAGATATTCTTGAGATTAAATTGGAAGATTAGGCTGCGTTAATTCGTAGCTTTTTTCGTTACAATCCACATTAATGACAACTCTTTCGGGTGTTTCTTATGATTGGTCGTAAATAATTAGTATATGCCTTTAAATCAACGTTTTAAGGAGTTACGATTAAAGTTGCAATAAAAATGAACTCAATAAATTATGTCTTTAATGAAAAAGGAAACGTTTTCTTTATTTTTTTTCAATTTTTTTGTCTAAAATCCTTGCACAACCAAGAAAATCATAGTATATTAACCAAGGTGTTTCTTTAGCAGGACTAAAAACACTTGCGGCATTGAAGCAGGAGGTTGCGATACACCCGGACGCATTGCCACGCATCCGAGTATTGGTTTTCCTGTGGAGCTAGCCTATTTTTAAAAATAGACGAAGGAGGAAAAAAGAATGGCAAAACAAAAGATTCGTATTCGTTTAAAAGCGTATGAACACCGCATTTTAGACACAGCAGCTGCGAAAATTGTAGAAACAGCACAACGTACAGGAGCAACAGTTAGTGGACCAATTCCATTACCTACTGAACGTAGCCTTTACACAATTATCCGTGCAACTCACAAGTACAAAGATTCTCGTGAGCAATTCGAAATGCGTACTCACAAACGTCTTATCGACATCGTGAATCCTACGCCAAAAACGGTTGATGCTTTGATGAAATTAGACGTTCCATCAGGTGTTAATATCGAAATCAAACTATAATCAATAAGAAGAAAATGGAGGTGTACTCATGACCAAAGGAATCTTAGGGAAAAAAGTGGGAATGACTCAAATCTTCACTGAATCTGGCGAACTTATTCCAGTAACAGTAATCGAAGCAACACCAAACGTGGTATTGCAAGTAAAAACTGTTGAAACTGACGGCTACGAAGCTGTTCAAGTTGGTTACCAAGACAAACGTGAAGTTTTATCAAACAAACCTGCGAAAGGTCATGTTGCAAAAGCAAACACGGCTCCTAAGCGCTTCATTCGTGAATTCAAAGGATTCGAAGGCTTAGAAGTTGGCAACGAAATTACAGTAGATACATTTACAGCCGGAGATATCGTTGATGTCACAGGTACGACTAAAGGTAAAGGTTTCCAAGGTGTTATCAAACGTCATGGTCAATCTCGTGGACCAATGGCTCACGGTTCTCGTTACCACCGTCGTCCAGGTTCAATGGGTCCTGTCGCACCTAACCGTGTGTTTAAAAATAAAAAACTTGCTGGCCGTATGGGTGGCAACCGCGTAACAATCCAAAACTTGGAAATCGCGAAAGTTATCGCTGACAAAAACGTAATCTTAGTTAAAGGGAACGTTCCTGGAGCGAAAAAATCATTGATCACTATCAAATCAGCAATTAAAGCTGGTAAATAATTTAAGAAGGAGGGGAACTTAAGCAATGGCAAACGTAGCATTATTTAACCAAAATGGTACTCAAGCTGGTGAATTAGCTTTAGACGATGCAATCTTCGGAATCGAAGTTAACGAAACAGTAGTTTACGATGTAATCTTGAGCCAACGTGCTTCAAAACGTCAAGGGACTCACGCTGTTAAAAATCGTTCAGCAGTTCGTGGCGGTGGTCGTAAACCATGGCGTCAAAAAGGAACTGGACGTGCTCGTCAAGGTTCTATCCGTTCACCACAATGGCGTGGTGGTGGTATCGTCTTCGGACCTACTCCACGTTCATACGCTTACAAGCTTCCACAAAAAGTTCGTCAATTAGCACTTAAATCTGTTTACTCAGAAAAAGTTGCTGAAAATAAATTAGTAGCAGTTGAAGGTTTATCTTTTGACGCTCCTAAAACAAAAGAATTTAAAGCAGTTCTTGAAAACTTGAACGTTGATACTAAAGTATTAGTAATCGTTGAAAACGAAGGTAACACTGTGGTTGAAAAATCAGCAGCAAACTTACCAAACGTATTCTTCACAACAGCTTCAAGTGCAAGTGTTTTAGATATCGTATCAGTTGATAAATTGATCGTTACTAAAGCTGCATTATCTCAAATTGAGGAGGTACTTGCATAATGAGCTTACTAGACATTATTAAAAAACCAGTTATTACTGAAGCTTCAATGTTGGCAATGGATGAAAAGAAATACACTTTCTTATTAGACACAAAAGCAAACAAAACTTTAGTAAAACAAGCTGTAGAAGCAGCATTTGAAGGTGTTAAAGTGAAAAATGTTAACATCATGAACGTTAAACCTAAGAAAAAACGCGTTGGTAAATACGTTGGTTACACAAACAAAAAACGTAAAGCTATCGTAACATTGACAGAAGACTCTAAAGATATCGAGTTATTTTCTGCAGAATAATATCTAAAAAATTTAAATCCGGCTCTTACAAGTCAACTTCTTGAGAAAAAACAAAAATAAAGAACCTGCACGCATGCAGAACCTTCATTTTCTTATTTTTCTAAGAAGCAAAACGACTTGACGAGCACTATAATTAACCAAAGGAGGATTCAAGAGTGGGTATTCGTAAATACAAACCAACCTCAAATGGTCGCCGTAACATGACTTCTTCTGACTTTGCTGAAATTACAACAAACAAACCAGAAAAAACATTGTTAAGTCCATTGAAAAACCATGCTGGTCGTAACAACAACGGTCGCATTACAGTACGTCATCAAGGTGGCGGACATAAACGTCAATACCGTCTAATTGACTTTAAACGTAACACTGACGGAATCAAAGCAACAGTTAAAACTATCGAGTATGATCCAAACCGTTCTGCTAACATCGCTTTAATCGTTTATGAAAATGGTGTAAAATCTTACATCCTTGCTCCTAAAGGATTAGTAGTTGGTATGCAAGTTGAATCAGGCGTTGATGCAGATATCAAAGTGGGGAACGCTTTACCATTAGCAAACATTCCAGTTGGTACTGTAATCCACAATATTGAGTTAAAACCTGGTAAAGGCGGACAATTAATCCGTTCAGCTGGTACTTCAGCTCAAGTTCTTGGTAAAGAAGGTAAATACGTATTGGTTCGTTTGAATTCAGGCGAAGTTCGTATGATTCTTGCAACTGCTCGTGCTACTGTTGGTACAGTAGGTAACGAACAACATGAATTGATTAACATCGGGAAAGCTGGTCGTTCTCGTTGGATGCGTAAACGTCCTACAGTACGTGGATCAGTTATGAACCCGAACGATCACCCACATGGTGGTGGTGAAGGTAAAGCGCCAGTTGGTCGTAAAGCACCAGTATCACCTTGGGGTCAACCAGCACTTGGTTACAAAACTCGTAACAAGAAAGCTGCTTCTGACAAACTTATCGTTCGTCGTCGCAACACTAAATAAAGTTGCGTAGAAAAGCGGTTTGGCGCGTAGAAAATTAGGAAATTTGACGGTTCTTCGCTTGCGAAGGTTCTCAAATTTATCTATTTTCCTAGCGACAGCTTTTCGGAGCACGTCAAACAGAGATTTAGATACCGTTTAATATAAAAAATTAAGCAAAGGAGGTTCACCATGAGCCGTAGTTTGAAAAAAGGGCCTTTTGCTGATGATCATCTTTTAAAGAAAGTTGAAGCACAGCAAAATGCTGAAAAGAAACAAGTTATTAAAACTTGGTCTCGTCGTTCAACAATTTTCCCATCATTTGTTGGGTTAACAATCGCAGTATATGATGGACGTAAACACGTTCCTGTTTACATCCAAGAAGACATGGTAGGTCACAAACTTGGTGAATTTGCACCAACTCGTACGTACAAAGGTCACGCTGCTGACGACAAGAAAACTAGACGTTAGTATTACAGGAGGAGACAAAAATGTCAGAACAAATTTTATCTGCTAAAGCAACTGCTAAAACAGTGCGCGTTTCACCTCGTAAAGCTCGTTTAGTAATGGATTTAGTCCGTGGAAAACAAGTTGCTGAAGCTATTTCAATCTTGAAATTCACACCAAACAAAGCTGCAGGGATCATCGAAAAAGTTTTGATGAGCGCTATTGCAAATGCAGAAAACAATTTCGACTTAGATGTTGAAAACTTATATATTTCTGAAGCATTCGTTAACGAAGGACCAACTATGAAACGTTTCCGTCCTCGTGCGAAAGGTTCTGCTTCACCAATTATGAAACGTACATCACACGTAACTGTGGTTGTAACGGAAAAATAAGGAGGTTTACTCGTGGGTCAAAAAGTACATCCAATTGGTATGCGTGTTGGCATCATCCGTGATTGGGATGCTAAATGGTTTGCTGAAAAAGAATATGCAAGCTATTTACACGAAGACTTACGCATCCGTAAATTTATCCAAACTAGACTTCGTGATGCAGCGATTTCAAAAATCGAAACTGAACGTTCTACTAACCGTGTGAACGTATCATTACACACTGCAAAACCAGGTATGGTTATTGGTAAAGGCGGATCAGAAGTTGACGCTTTACGCAAAGAATTAAACAAATTAACAGGTAAAACAGTGCACATCAACATTGTTGAAATTGCTAAACCTGATTTAGACGCTAAATTAGTCGGTGAAGGAATTGCTCGTCAATTAGAAAACCGTGTTGCATTCCGTCGTGCACAAAAACAAGCTATCACTCGTACGATGCGTTCAGGAGCTAAGGGTATTAAAACTCAAGTTTCAGGTCGTTTAAATGGTGCTGATATCGCTCGTGCTGAAGGGTATTCAGAAGGAACTGTTCCATTGCATACACTTCGTGCAGATATTGACTACGCTTGGGAAGAAGCAGATACAACTTACGGTAAACTAGGTGTTAAAGTTTGGATTTACCGCGGTGAAGTTCTTCCAACTAAGAAAAATTCTGTGAAAGGAGGAAAATAATCCATGTTAGTACCAAAACGTGTAAAACACAGACGTGAATTCCGTGGAAAAATGCGCGGAGAAGCAAAAGGTGGTAAAGAAGTAGCATTCGGTGAATGGGGTCTTCAAGCTGTTGATTCAAAATGGATCACTAACCGCCAAATCGAAGCTGCCCGTATCGCTATGACTCGTTATATGAAACGTGGTGGGAAAGTTTGGATTAAAATCTTCCCTCATAAATCATATACAGCAAAAGCAATTGGGGTACGTATGGGTTCTGGTAAAGGGGCTCCTGAAGGCTGGGTAGCACCAGTTAAACGTGGCAAAATCATGTTTGAGATTGCCGGCGTATCTGAAGAAGTAGCTCGTGAAGCATTACGCCTTGCAAGCCACAAATTGCCAGTAAAAACCAAAATTGTAAAACGTGAGGAAGCAGGTGTATCTAATGAAAATTAATGAAATTAAAGCTTTATCATCTGCTGACCTTATTGCTAAAGAAAACGAATTAAGAGAAGAATTATTCAACTTAAGATTCCAATTAGCTACAGGTCAATTAGAAAACACTGCACGTATTAAAGAAGTACGTAAATCGATTGCACGCATCAAAACAGTTATGCGTGAACAAGCCTAACATTATTGAAAGGAGTCTTACGCATGACTGAACGTAATGATCGTAAAGTTTACCAAGGAACAGTTGTTTCAGACAAAATGGACAAAACTATCGTAGTTGAAATCTCAACTCGTAAAGTCCACAAAGTATACGGTAAACGTGTTAAATATTCTAAAAAATACAAAGCGCATGATGAAAACAATGAAGCAAAAATTGGAGACATCGTTCGCATCATGGAAACTCGTCCATTATCAGCGACAAAACGTTTCCGTTTACTCGAAGTAGTCGAAAAAGCAGTTATTATCTAGTATTCCTAGATTGATTGATAATCGAAAGGAGGATACTTAAGTGATCCAACAAGAATCTCGCTTAAAAGTTGCTGATAACTCAGGTGCTCGCGAAATCCTTACTATCAAAGTACTTGGTGGTTCTGGACGTAAAACAGCAAACATCGGTGACGTTATCGTTGCAACTGTAAAACAAGCTAGCCCAGGCGGCGTTGTTAAAAAAGGTGACGTGGTTAAAGCGGTTATCGTTCGTACTAAATCAGGAGCTCGTCGTACTGACGGTTCTTACATTAAGTTTGACGAAAACGCAGCAGTTATCATCCGTGATGACAAATCACCTCGTGGAACTCGTATCTTCGGCCCTGTTGCACGTGAATTACGTGATAACAACTTCATGAAGATCGTTTCATTAGCACCAGAAGTATTATAATAAAAATTAGTCCCTAAACCCATAAGGAGGTAAAGGTAGAATGTTCGTTAAAAAAGGCGATAAAGTTAAAGTTATCACTGGTAAAGACAAAGGTAAAGAAGGCGTAGTATTGTCAGCTTCACCAAAAACTAACAAAGTGATCGTTGAGTCAATCAACATTATGAAAAAACACCAAAAACCAAACAATGCAAACCCTCAAGGTGGAATCATTGAAATGGAAGCTGCTATTGATGCATCAAACGTAATGGTTATGGATGCAAATGGTGTTGCTGGCCGTGTTGGTTACAAAGTTGTAGACGGCAAAAAAGTTCGTTTCAACAAAAAATCTGGAGAAATCCTAGATAAATAATCTTTCACGAAAGGAGATAATCAAAAGTGGCTAACCGTTTAAAAGAAAAATATAACAACGAAGTAGTAAAAAGCTTAGTTGAAAAATTTAACTATTCTTCAGTAATGCAAGTTCCTAAAGTTGAGAAAATCGTTCTTAACATGGGTGTTGGTGATGCGGTATCTAACTCTAAAAACTTAGATAAAGCTGTTGAAGAATTAGCTTTAATTTCTGGTCAAAAACCATTAATTACAAAAGCTAAAAAATCTATCGCTGGTTTCCGTTTACGTGAAGGTATGCCAATCGGTGCGAAAGTAACATTACGCGGAGAAAGAATGTACGAATTTTTAGATAAATTAGTATCAGTTTCTCTTCCACGTGTACGTGACTTCCACGGTGTATCAGCAAAAGCGTTTGACGGACGCGGTAACTACACATTAGGTGTGAAAGAACAACTTATCTTCCCTGAAATCGATTATGATTTGGTAGATAAAGTTCGTGGTTTGGACATCGTAATCGTAACTACAGCTAACACTGACGAAGAAGGTCGTGAATTATTAGCACAGTTAGGAATGCCGTTCGAAAAATAAAAAACTAGGAGGCAACGTTTCATGGCGAAAAAATCTATGATCGCAAAAAACAAACGTCCTGCTAAGTTCTCAACACAAGAGTATACTCGTTGCGAACGTTGTGGACGCCCACATTCAGTATATCGTAAATTCCAACTTTGCCGTATTTGCTTCCGTGAACTTGCCTACAAAGGTCAAATTCCGGGTGTGAAGAAAGCTTCTTGGTAAGATTATTCTTAAAAAGAACATTGAATGTAATTATACAAACAAATCCTTAGAAGGAGGTAAACACATCAAATGGTCATGACAGATCCAATCGCAGACTTTTTAACTCGTATTCGTAACGCGAACATGGTAAAACATGAAGTGTTAGAAGTTCCTGCATCTAAAATCAAACGTGACATCGCTGAAATCTTGAAAAAAGAAGGTTTCGTGAAAGATGTTGAATATATCGAAGATGAGAAACAAGGCGTAATCCGTGTATTCCTTAAATATGGAAGAAACGGTGAACGTGTTATCACAAACTTAAAACGTATTTCTAAACCAGGTCTACGTGTTTATGTGAAAAATAATGATGTACCTAAAGTATTAAATGGTTTAGGTATTGCCATCATTTCAACTTCTGAAGGTTTATTAACTGATAAAGAAGCTCGTCAAAAGAACGTCGGCGGAGAAGTTATCGCTTACGTTTGGTAATCTAAACAAATTTAAGAGGAGGTGCCTCACTTGAGTCGTATTGGTAATAAAGTAGTCGTTTTACCTGCTGGCGTAACATTTGAAAGAAATGGTGCCACTGTGGTAGTTAAAGGCCCTAAAGGTGAATTATCACGTGACCTTAACGAAGCGATCGAAATTAAACAAGACGCAAACGAAGTAACATTCGTACGTCCTGATGATTCAAAAGAAATGAAAACAATCCACGGAACAACCCGTGCATTATTTGCTAACATGGTAACTGGTGTATCTGAAGGTTTCGTGAAAAACTTAGAAATGATCGGGGTTGGTTACCGTGCCCAATTACAAGGAAACAAACTTGTGTTAGCAGTTGGTAAATCTCACCCTGATGAAGTAATCGCACCAGAAGGAATCACTTTTGAAGTTCCAGCGCCAACAAAAATCGTTGTTAAAGGTTCATCAAAAGAAGCTGTAGGTCAAATTGCAGCATTCATCCGTTCTCGTCGCGCGCCAGAACCATACAAAGGTAAAGGAATTCGCTATGAAGGTGAATTTGTACGCCGTAAAGAAGGTAAAACTGGTAAGTAATAAAGTATTCGGGTTGTTAATATTAATAACCCAATATCTTTGTTATCCAAAAATAAAAATAAGAGGTGAAAATCTTGATTTCAAAACCAGATAAAAACAAAAAACGTTTGAAGCGTCACCTACGTGTACGTAAAAACATTTCTGGTACAGCAGCTCGCCCACGTTTAAATGTGTTTCGTTCAAACACAAACATCTACGCTCAATTAATTGATGACGTAGCAGGTGTGACGCTAGCAAGTGCCTCTACCTTAGATAAAGAAATTTCAGGTGGAACAAAAACTGAAGCTGCGGCAGCTGTAGGTAAATTAGTTGCTGAACGCGCTGTAGCAAAAGGTATCAAAGTAGTAGTATTCGACCGTGGTGGATACCTTTACCATGGACGCGTTGCCGCTTTAGCGCAAGCAGCACGTGAAAATGGATTAGAATTTTAATAGAAGGAGGAACACCATTCATGGTTCACATCGATCCAAAAACATTAGATTTAGAAGATCGCGTTGTAGCTATCAACCGTGTAACAAAAGTTGTTAAAGGTGGACGTCGTCTACGTTTTGCTGCTTTAGTTGTTGTCGGTGATAAAAATGGCCACGTTGGATTTGGTACTGGTAAAGCTCAAGAAGTTCCAGAAGCAATCCGCAAAGCTATTGAAGACGCTAAGAAAAACTTAGTTGAAGTACCAATGGTAGGGACAACTATCCCTCATGAAGTAATCGGAGTATTCGGCGGTGGACGTATCCTTATGAAACCTGCTGTTGAAGGTTCTGGGGTTGCAGCTGGTGGTCCAGTACGTGCCGTATTGGAATTAGCAGGTGTTGCTGATATTACTTCTAAATCATTAGGTTCTAACACTCCAATCAACGTTGTTCGCGCGACAGTTGAAGGATTAAAACAATTGAAAAAAGCTGCTGACGTTGCTGCATTACGCGGAATTTCAGTAGAAGATTTGGCATAAGGAGGACGTAATAATGGCTGAATTAAAAATTACTTTAGTAAAATCACCAATCGGACGTCTTGCTAACCAACGTGCAACTGTTAAGACATTAGGTCTTGGCAAGTTGAACTCTTCAGTTGTGCAACCTGATAATGCTGCTATTCGTGGCATGATCAACACAATCTCTCACTTAGTAAGCGTTGAGGAAGTTAAATAGTAACAAATCTTAACAAGGAGGTGTAAGAACAGTATGAAACTTCATGAATTAAAAGCAGCTGAAGGATCTCGTCAAGTACGTAACCGTGTTGGTCGTGGTACTTCATCTGGTAATGGTAAAACATCTGGTCGTGGACAAAAAGGTCAAAAATCTCGTTCAGGCGGCGGTGTACGTTTAGGTTTTGAAGGTGGACAAACTCCATTATTCCGTCGTTTACCAAAACGTGGATTCACAAACATTAACCGTAAAGAATACGCTGTAATTAACTTAGATATTTTGAACCGTTTTGAAGATGGTGCAGAAGTTAGCCCTGAAATCTTGAAATTAGCTGGAATTGTTAAAGATTCTAAGTCTGGTATCAAAGTTTTAGCTAACGGTGAATTGAACAAAAAATTAACTGTTAAAGCAAACAAATTCTCACAAGCAGCTAAAGAAGCAATCGAAGCTGCTGGAGGTACAGTAGAGGTGATCTAATGTTTAAACTCTTAACCCAGGCGTTTAAAGTAAAAGACATAAGATCCAAAATTCTATTCACGATATTTATTCTCTTTGTATTTCGTCTAGGAGCTCAAATTACTGTTCCTGGCGTAAATGCAAAAGCTTTGAGTAATCTTGCTGATTTACCTTTCTTAAATATGTTAAATATTGTGTCTGGTTCAGCAATGCAAAACTATTCTGTATTTGCTTTGGGGGTTTCTCCTTACATTACAGCTAGTATCGTTATCCAGCTTTTACAAATGGATATTGTTCCAAAATTTGTAGAATGGTCTAAACAAGGTGAGGTTGGGCGCAAGAAGTTAAACCAAGCGACACGTTACTTGACTTTGGTGTTAGGTTTCGTGCAATCAATCGGGATTACTGCTGGTTTTAACCAATTGAATCAAGTTGGTCAAGCACTCGTGCCAAATCCAACGGTCGAAACTTACCTTTCAATCGGACTCATTCTTACAGCTGGAACAATGTTTGTTTCATGGTTGGGAGAGATGATTACGGATAAAGGAATTGGTAATGGAACGTCAATGATTATCTTTGCAGGTATCATTACAACGTTGCCACATTCTGTACAAGAAATTTACCTTGATCACTTTGTGCGTGGTACGGTTGATTGGACTGATTTTGCTTTTGTAGGAATTTTGCTTGTTGCGGTATTAATTATTGTGACAGGTACAACTTTCATGCAACAAGCAGAACGTAAAATTCCAATTCAATATACGAAACGTGCAACAGGTGCTGACACAAGCAGTTATTTACCATTAAAAGTAAATGCTGCAGGGGTAATTCCAGTAATCTTTGCTTCAAGCTTTATCTCAATGCCAAATGCCATTCTCCAAATTTTCGCTAACCGATTTTCTGGAGCTGGTTGGTATGGTGTAGCAACTCAAATCTTCAACTATAATACCATTCCAGGTGCTACTATATATGGAGTATTGATTGTTGCATTTACATTCTTCTATGCATTTGTTCAAGTGAACCCTGAGAAATTAGCGGAAAACTTACAAAAGCAAGGAAGTTATATCCCTCGTGTTCGTCCTGGTAAAGGAACAGAAGAATGGGTATCAAAACTCTTAATGCGTTTAAGTGTTGTTGGCTCAATCTTCTTAGGCTTAGTTGCCCTTTTACCAATCGTTGCTTCAATGCTTTGGAACTTACCTAATTCAATTGGACTAGGTGGAACGAGCTTGCTTATCGTTATCGGTGTAGCACTTGAAACAACAAAACAGCTAGAAGGATTGATGTTAAAACGTCAGTATAATGGTTTTATGTACAAATAAAATCATTTTCATACCGAAAGTGTGCATCTCATTAATGGTGCACACTTTCGGCATGAAATAAAGAGTTTTCAAGGACTCATAGTTGAAAGGATGTTTATTATGAACTTAATTTTAATGGGGCTACCAGGAGCAGGAAAAGGAACACAAGCAGAACGTATTATTGACGCTTACAACATTCCGCATATTTCTACTGGAGATATGTTTCGTGCTGCAATGAAAAATGAAACAGCCTTAGGACTTGAAGCAAAATCATATATGGATAACGGAGATTTAGTTCCCGATTCTGTAACCAATGGTATCGTCAAAGAACGTTTAGCTGAGGATGATACAGCAAAAGGTTTCTTGTTAGATGGATTTCCTCGTACGATTGATCAAGCACAGGCATTAGAAGTAATGTTAGCTGACTTAGGTAAAAAAATCGATGGTATTATCAATATTGATGTACCAACTGATATTTTAGTAGATCGACTTTCAGGACGCTTTATGTGTCGTAATTGCGGAGCTACGTACCACAAAGTATTCAATCCTACAAAAGTGGAAGGAACATGTGATCGTTGTGGAGCTCATGAGTTTTATCAACGTGAAGATGACAAACCTGAAACGGTAAAAAATCGCTTAAGTGTAAATGTTGAACAAGGAGCACCAATTTTAGATTTCTATACTAAAAAAGGTTTAGTTCACAACATAGACGGCAATCGCGACATTTTAGAAGTGTTTAAAGATGTTCAATCAATTATTGAAAGCCTTTAATTCACCAAATTCCGATTGCAAGCTTTTAAATCTTGATAAATCGGAAATCGTGTGTTAAAATACGCAAGTCCGACTTTATTAAGTATGTTCTTTTTTAAAAGTTCATACTGCATTAGAAAATAATTCTAAGGAGGTACTATGCGTGGCAAAAGAAGATATGATTGAAATCGAAGGAACAGTCGTAGATACTATGCCGAATGCAATGTTTACAGTGGAATTAGAAAATGGACACCAAATCTTGGCAACTGTTTCTGGTAAAATTCGTAAGAACTATATCAGAATTTTAACAGGTGACAAGGTGACAGTTGAAATGTCGCCTTATGATTTGACTCGTGGCCGTATTACTTACCGCTTTAAATAGTATTGTATTGTAGCTTTAGCTTAATTTATGGAGGTATAATCATGAAAGTAAGACCATCAGTAAAACCAATGTGTGAACATTGTAAAGTTATTCGTCGTAAAGGACGCGTAATGGTGATTTGTCCAGCAAATCCAAAACACAAACAACGTCAAGGATAAAATAGGAAGGAGGAAATATAAATGGCTCGTATCGCAGGAGTAGACATTCCTCGTGAAAAACGTGTAGTTATTTCGTTAACTTATATCTATGGTATTGGTAAACAAACTGCACAAGAAGTTTTAGCAGCTGCAAATGTATCTGAAGAAATTCGCGTTAAAGATTTAACGAATGAACAATTAGACGCAATTCGTGCTGAAATTGATAAATTAAAAGTTGAAGGTGATCTTCGTCGTGAAGTGAACTTAAACATCAAACGTTTGATGGAAATCGGTTCATACCGTGGTATCCGTCACCGTCGTGGCTTGCCAGTTCGTGGTCAAAACACTAAGAACAATGCACGTACACGTAAAGGCCCTTCTAAAACAGTAGCAGGGAAGAAAAAATAAAGTAAGGAGGATATCTTAAGTGGCTAAAAAAGTACAACGTAAACGCCGTGTGAAAAAGAATATCGAAGCTGGTATTGCACACATTCATTCTACTTTTAACAACACTATCGTTATGATCACTGACGTTCATGGTAATGCATTAGCATGGTCATCAGCTGGTTCATTAGGTTTTAAAGGTTCTAAAAAATCTACACCATTTGCCGCACAAATGGCAGCTGAAGCAGCAACAAAAGCAGCAATGGAACATGGTTTGAAAACTGTTGAAGTAACTGTTAAAGGTCCTGGATCAGGTCGTGAAGCAGCTATTCGTTCATTACAAGCAACAGGTTTAGAAGTTACAGCAATCCGCGATGTAACTCCAGTACCTCACAATGGTGCACGTCCTCCAAAACGTCGTCGTGTATAGTTTTTCCTTATTGTACCTTTAGTGTATAATGAAGTTAAATACGCATGATGATGGATGGAGTTTGATTAAAAACTCTGCTTTCATTTATTTGAAAGGAGAACAATAAGAATGATTGAGTTTGAAAAACCAAAATTTGCAAAAATTGATGAAGATAAAGACTATGGCAAGTTCGTAGTAGAACCCCTTGAAAGAGGATATGGGACTACTTTAGGGAATTCTCTTCGTCGCATCTTACTTTCTAGCTTACCTGGAGCTGCTGTAACAAGCGTTCAAATCGAAGGTGTTTTGCATGAATTCCAAACAGTACCAGGTGTACGTGAGGATGTAGCGCAAATCATCTTGAATTTAAAAGGTTTAGCAATGAAATTATTTGCTCAAGAAGAAAAAACCTTACACATTGACATCACGGGACCTGCAGTGGTTACAGCTAACGACATTTTAGTTGATAGCGATGTTGAGATTTTAAACAAAGATTTATATATTTGTACTGTAGCTGAAGGTAAAACATTAAAAGCGACATTAAAAGCAAAACCTGGTCGTGGTTATGTTTCAGCAAAAGACAATAAAAAAGCTGACGCACCAATTGGTGTATTAGCAATCGATTCTATCTACACTCCTGTAAAACGTGTAAACTACCAAGTAGAAGCTGCACGTGTAGGAAAACGTGATGATTTCGATAAATTAACAATGGAAGTCTGGACAGATGGCTCAATTATGCCTCAAGATGCATTAAGCTTGTCTGCGAAGATTTTAACTGAACATTTAGGCATTTTTGTGGAACTTACAGACGTGGCTCAGGTAACTGAAATCATGGTCGAAAAAGAAGAAACAACTAAAGGCAAAATGTTAGAAATGACTATTGAAGAACTTGATTTATCAGTTCGTTCATATAACTGTCTAAAACGTGCAGGAATTAACACTGTACAAGAACTTACGCACAAATCTGAACCAGAAATGATGAAGGTTCGTAACTTAGGAAGAAAATCATTGGAAGAAGTGAAAATGAAACTTCATGAGTTAGGCTTAGGTCTACGTAAGGACGATTAATCTGTACCAAGGAGGAAAAATTAGTGGCTTACCGTAAATTAGGTCGTACTAGCTCTCAACGCAAAGCTATGTTACGTGATTTAACAACTGATTTATTAATCAACGAACGTATCGTTACTACAGAAACTCGTGCTAAAGAAGTACGTAAGTTTGCTGAAAAAATGATTACATTAGGCAAACGCGGAGATTTACATGCTCGCCGTCAAGCAGCTGCATTTTTACGTAATGAAATTGCAACTGTTAAAGAAGAAGGTGATGATATCATCGTAGAAAATGTATTACAAAAACTTTTCAACGATATCGCTCCTCGTTACGCTGAACGCCAAGGTGGATATACGCGCATTCTTAAGATGGAACCTCGTCGTGGAGATGCAGCACCAATGGCAATTATTGAACTTGTCTAATTAACACTATCTTTATCACTTTTTTGTTGAGTGTTACGATGATGGGAGCATTTAGTTGTTCCTTAGTCTAGCTCGTGTAGCTCACTGGGAGGATTGTCTTTCCAGTGAGACACTCATCTTAAAAGTGGTATTTTTTTGCGTTCAAGTACATATTTTTACTGAAAATTACATAAAAACAATTCATCTTCTTTTAAGAACAGCGAAAAAATGGTAGAATACCTTAGTCAAGACACATGAAACGGAGAATTTAGATGACGAAACCGATGATTGAATTAAAAAATATCGTTTTTGAATATTTTGGGGAAGAAGAAACCAGAGCACTAGATGATTTATCCTATACCATCAATGAGGGAGAATGGGTAGCAATCATCGGGCATAACGGTTCTGGTAAGTCAACACAAGCAAAAATTATCAATGGGCTAATTGCTGCTAAAAGTGGAGAAGTCATTGTTGATGGACAAACGTTAAATGAAGAAAATGTATGGGAAGTTCGCTCAAAAGTGGGCATGGTTTTTCAAAATCCAGACAACCAATTTGTTGGCGCAACAGTCGAAGATGATGTTGCTTTTGGGCTAGAAAATCATGGAATTCCACGTGAAGAAATGCTTGTACGTGTCAAAGAGGCCTTAGAATATGTCCGCATGAATGACTTCTTAACGCGTGAGCCAGCACGTTTATCAGGTGGCCAAAAACAACGTGTTGCTATTGCTGGTATTGTCGCCTTAGCACCGAAGATCATTATTTTAGATGAAGCAACCAGTATGTTAGATCCTGAAGGGCGTGCTGAGGTTTTAGCAGTCATCAAAAAAATTAAAGCTGAAAAGAATTTAACCGTCATTTCCATTACACACGATATTGATGAAGCAGCCAATGCCGATCGAATTTTAGTAATGAAACAAGGAAAATTACTCGCTCAAGGTAAACCACAGGAAATATTTGCTAAAGGCGAGGAATTAATTGAACTTGGGTTAGATATTCCCTTTTCACAAAAATTAAAAATTGAATTAGCCAAACGTGACATGAATTTACCAAACGACTATATTGGCGAGGAAGGATTGATTGAACTTTTATGGAAATAATATTTGATAAAGTAAATTATACCTACCAACCCAATACGCCATTTGAAGCACGAGCACTTTTTGATATTGATTTATCGATTGCTTCAGGAAGTTATACAGCCTTAGTTGGGCATACTGGTTCAGGTAAATCGACTTTTTTACAACACTTAAATGCCTTAATTAAACCAACGAGTGGAACAATTAGTATTGGCGAGCGTGTCATTACCAATCAAACCAATAATAAAAATCTAAAACCATTACGCAAAAAAGTTGGGATTGTCTTTCAATTTCCAGAAGCACAACTTTTTGATGAAACGGTGTTAAAGGATATTTCTTTTGGCCCAATGAACTTTGGCGTATCTGAAGAAGAAGCAGCCAAAATTGCACGAGAAATGTTACCTTTAGTCGGTTTAGATGAAAGTTTATTAGATCGCTCCCCATTTGATTTATCAGGTGGACAAATGCGTCGTGTGGCAATTGCGGGTGTTTTAGCAATGCAGCCAGAAGTTTTGGTCTTAGATGAACCAACAGCCGGACTAGATCCACAAGGACGCAAAGAAATGATGGAGATGTTTAAAAATCTTCACGAAAAAGGAATGACAATTATCCTAGTCACGCATTTAATGGATGATGTAGCAAATTATGCCGATTACGTTTATGTCTTAGAAAAAGGACATATTGTCAAAAACGGCAAACCATCGGATGTCTTTCAAGAAATTGAATGGCTAGAAGAAAAACATATTGGTGTTCCTCAAGCGACTGCCTTTGCTGCAAAATTAAGAAAGCGTGGCATGAAGTTTAGCTCTCTACCAATGACCGCTAGTGAATTAGCAGATATTTTGGTTAAAAAGGATGGTGAAGTCCAATGATGGATAAATTAATCTTAGGTCGTTTTATCCCAGGCAACTCCTTGATTCATCGTTTGGATCCGCGTACCAAATTGATTTCAACTTTTTATTTTATTTTGATTATCTTTTTGGCAAACAATTGGCAATCTTATGCATTATTAACGCTTGTTTCACTACTTGCCATTGCGATTTCCAAAATTCCATGGGGTTTTTTCTTAAAAGGATTACGCCCAATGATTGTATTGATTTTATTTACGGTCGCTTTACAGGTTCTTTTCACATCAGGCGGACAAGTATTCTTTCGTTTGGGACCCATTTCTATTACACAATTTGGATTAATTAATGGAGCGTTTATTTTTGTGCGTTTTGTGTTAATTATTTTCATCTCAACACTTTTAACCTTAACAACCTCACCATTAAGTTTAAGTGATGCCTTAGAAAATATTTTACGTCCATTAAGAGTCGTGAAATTTCCAGTTCATGAGTTAAGTTTGATGCTTTCGATTGCTTTACGTTTTGTACCAACATTGATGGATGAAACCGAAAAAATCATGAATGCTCAACGTGCGCGTGGTGTGGACTTTGGTGAAGGGAGTCTGATTCAAAAAATGAAAGCTATTGTTCCATTATTGATACCATTATTTGTCTCAAGTTTCAAACGTGCCGATGACTTAGCTGATGCAATGGAAGCAAGAGGGTATCAAGGTGGCGATGGTAGAACGCGCTATCGTAAATTGCATTGGGAAATGATTGATACATTCACCATTTTAACCATGCTTATTTTGACAGGTGGATTAATTCTTTTTAGAACAATTTTTTAAGTGCGGGAAAAATTTCTCGTGCTTCTTTTTGCTATAAAACTATAAAAAGCCAAGAAAGAATGATAAAATAAACATTATATAAACAAAATAGGAGTGTAAAATGGACAAACAAAAAGTAGCAATTATCGGCCCTGGATCATGGGGAACAGCATTAGCCCAAGCATTAAACGACAATGGACATGATACACGTATTTGGGGAAATGTACCTGCCCAAATTGACGAAATTAACAATCAACATACCAATTCACACTATTTACCAGATTTAATTTTAGATGAAAAAATTCTTGCC
>JAITWV010000314.1 GCA_031285105.1 Streptococcaceae bacterium
GCAGAAGACAAGAGAAATTTTGTAATATGATTTTATTCTTGAATTTTTTGTTTAAATTTTTTAATTTTATCATGTCTGACCTTTCAAACTTAATTTGTTTACAAAAAAAGAGAGCCTAAATTTAAATGCTTAAATTTAGGCGATTTATCTGTTTAGTAAGGTGTATAATCCCACCTGAATTGATAATAGTTTACAAAATTAAAATAAGAATAGTTAATAAGCGTCCAGCCATGCTCTTTTATTCCATTGGTGAACCAAATTGACCGCCAAGTTTTATCATAAAGTCCACTCCATCGTCCAAAAGCATAAGTTTGCCTAGCAGTATTAAGCACGATGGCTTCCTTTTGAATAGCTCGAGTTCGAGTATCAAACCTGATATTTCCAGTATAGATAATTTTAGGCTCTGAGCGAAGAAATGGATTAAGAGTTAAGTCAATAAAATCTTGATTAACAACTGGAACCGATGAATCAACTTCATTAGCACTAGCGTTAATCGCACCACCGATACCAAAAAGTATAAGAAGAAGTAAAACAATTTTTTTCATAACTGACCTCCGATAATTGAAATCTCTATTTTCATAGATTGGCAACGAGAAATCTTATATTCATCTAGAGCGATATAAGTTTGGATAGTAATTGCTATCCATTTGAAGCACAGTTGCTATTACATGTACTAAAACAAAGGATACCACGAATAAGCGAATCAAAAGAAGATTCTTGTACAGATATAATACCATAAGAATTTTCTGGAGTTGCTTGATTAACAACACTTCTTGCTGATTTCGCATTTCTTGAATTTGACATATAAAATGTCCCCTTAGTTTTTTATTTCAAAATAACGCTGTATTCATAATGTAAATCTAAGCTAACATCATTTTGATACTTCAATTCTACTACGTCGAATACCAAAATAAACTAAACAAATTAAGGAACTTTACTCTAAAATTTAAGAAACTTTCAAAAAAAATAAAAAATAAATTTTTAATTTTTAAAAAGCAATACTACAATTTCTAAGAATAAATAGATTTTTGATTATTATTCATCTACTAATTTTTTAAAATATGATATGATTTTACTACTAAATAAATTAGGAAGGATAGGGAGATATTATTGGGGGAATTTAAAGAAAATTCATTAGCAATTTGGGAAGAAATGCAAAGCGAACTTGTAAAACTAACCGGGTTATCCATCTATATAGTTAGCAATACACTTCAATATTTTTATTCAAAAGAAGTTTGTAATAAATTTTGTAGGGAAGTATTTAATCATAAATCACTAGAAAACTTATGGAAAGATGAGGAGTCTTATGCAATAAAACGCATTCGTCATGGGAAGAGTAAATATCCTTACATTGGGGCATTTGGTTTGGCAAAAATTGCTTTTCCAATCATCATTAATGAACAACATCAGGCAACATTATTTGTTGGTGTTGTGCGTTTGAAAGAGTGTGATAAGATGTTTTGGGACAAAAATAAATTTTCAGATGCTGGACTTTATTATATTCAAGAAAATACTGCATTGAAAAATTTATATCTGAAAATTCCTATTTTTACTACCGAGGAAATAAGGAAATTGTTGAAAATTTTAAAAATCTTTTCTTCACAAATCGTACCGAAATTGTTAGATGAACGTTTATTAAATCATTCAAAAAAATCCAGTTCATTTAAAAATAATTTAGATGATTTAGAAACAACAAAAGAAGTTATTTTTCGTATTTCTATTCGCTTAAAATTGGAAACTAAAAAGTATTACACATTAGAAGATTTATCAGAAGAATTCAATCTTTCTAAATACTATATCAGTAATTTATTTAAAGAATATTTTGGTATGAGTTTTAAGAAATATTATACGAAAATCAAAATCGATCATTCTTTGCCTCTTTTAAAGAACTCAAAACTTAACAACTCTCAAATTGCGTTCGCTATTGGCTTTAAGAATACAAATTATTTTTACACACTATTTAAAAAAACAATGCATTGCACACCTACTGAATTTCGTAAAACAATCACATATTCATAAAAATCAAAAATGGCTAGATTTTATCACAATCTAACCATTTTTCTTATTAAACCTTTTCATCTCTATAAAACCCAAAATCACTCAAATAATTCTGCCCTGTTGTCACATCATACTGCACCAAACGATAAAGATGAAGTAACTCTTTTTGCTCCTTGGTTAAGGTCGACTCATCCGCAAACTCCCCATTTTCATTCATCATACGTCCTAATTGAAAAGCAGGTAGTTCTTGGGAAACTCTCGTCATCAAAGCCATGAATGGAGTCACTTTGCTATTTGTTTTTTCCAGCATCATCGGTGTGAAATCAAGTGGGGCAACGACTGGTTTTTCAACTTGATTGGTTGCAAAATTTGAATAGATAAAATAATTTGTCTGACGTTTCAAATTCGCAAATTCACTATCAAACGCACGGTCAAAGTTTGGTCCAAAATAAACATTCCCCGGTTGATGATCGCCGTAAAAGACAACGGTAATTTTTCGGTCCATTTGACGAATGGCTTCAATGAAATCACGAGTGGCTCTATCGGTAATACGCAACCCTTTAGCATAAGTTTCAATCATTTGTAAGCTATTTGGTGAAAATCCTGCACCACTAGCTGTTAGCTCTGGTTCGTCTGGGTATTGATCCGCTGTATAAGGCATATGGTTTTGCATGGTCATCAATTGAATAAATTGCCCACCTGCATTTTCTCTTAGCTGTTTTAATACTTCATTATAGGCACTCTCATCATTGATATAGCTACTATTGCCACTTCTTTGAGTATAAGTTAAGCGATCTTCACTGTTGATATGATAGAAATGTTGAAATCCCGCTTTGGCATACACATCCCGGCGGTTATACATATGCGCTTGAAATGGATGAATGGCTACTTTTCGCTCAAAAAAGTCCGCAACGGTTGGGAAAGTTTCCATATTTGGAACTAATTGCATGAAAGGTGTCGTTAGTCCGGGCGAAAAATTATTCAAACTCAATGACGTTAAGGCTTCAAATTCCATATTGGCAGTACCACCTCCGTAACCTGCTGAAAACATCAGTCCACTTGTTGTTTCTTTCATTAATGAGCGGATAAATGGAATCGGGTCTTCAGATAATGTTAAACCAGGAATACGAGTCGGGTCAGAAAAACTTTCAGATAAAATATAAATCACTGTTTGATCATTGACATCATTTGTGCGTTTTTCATTGATTTGATTGGCTAAATTGGTAAACTTTTCAGCAATTTCTTGCATTTTTGCTAAACTATAACCCTCAGGTGTTTCCATTGGTTTTAAGCCAAAAAGTGATAGAAAGTTAAACGCCCAACCATTTTTCATCGAATTAAAGCCTACTGTTTCAGGATTCAAATGCAAATCCCCCGCTCTTAATACGATAGTTGCTAGACTTGGATTTTCTTTGGTTAAATCGCGTGTATAATTTTGCAAGCCATTGGTGAAGAAAATCAAGACGCCAACTGCAATCATCGTACCAACAATTCTAAATTTCCAATCATAAATTTTGCCACTTAATAGTTTTCGTTGCGCAAAATAAACGAGTAATCCAAAAGCAATTAGGGCTAACAAAAGATACACTACCCATTGCAGTCCAATCATTCTGGTTAAATCTGGTAATGTAGCTAATTGGCCCAAATCACTTGGTAAAATTGGTTCTGAACGGAATAATACCTTTTTCCAATTTGCAAATCCGATGAGTCCAACAAATGTCAAATAAACCAAGGAAGCAATCCAAATTCGGTTAATGAGCATCAAAAAGATTACAAAGACACTGGCAAATAATAAGAAATTATAAATATAAATGACCGGCATCCCACCAGCCCAACGTGCCATTTCGCCAAAATCAAATTCATTTTGCAAAAGGTTAAAGAAAATAAACCCAAAGCTACTAATGAAAAAGCCTAAAATTGCTACAACGGACTTGCTTGATTGATTCTTCCATAAATCACGAACCGCTTTAGAAATGATGAGTTCTAAGAAAAAGGCAACAATCATCAATCCCAAAACTAGCAAGAATAAATACATGAAAAGAACCAAATTAGATGAAATGAAATAATTTCTCGTAATCATGCGCCAGATAATAAATCGCTCTAAATATGGATGTGCTAGTAATAAATACATTCCTAAATAGTGATAGCCATTGATTTTACTTGGTGTCGTTGTAAATTTCAGCAAGAATAAA
>JAITWV010000328.1 GCA_031285105.1 Streptococcaceae bacterium
TAGCGTGGGCTTTTCTTAGCGGTTTACCGCTTAGAAAACCCCTAGCCGATTAAGGAATGAGATTTTTTGGAAGGTGCTTTTCCTTCCAAAAAAGCTGCTTCCGTCCCGCCACAGCAGCCATACCGTCGAGCCAGTCCGTAGCCCATATACGAAAACTCGTAAATGCAGAACGCCCTAGCGTCCTAGTATTTCACAAACTTCAAATCAATTACGCTGTACTAAAGTGACAATAATTAATACTACTGATCATACACATAGATGACAAGCATAACAAGAAAAAATCCCCTTTAGCTTGATTAAACTAAAAGGGATAAATAACTACTAATTAGTTTTTACTTGCTTCTTGAAACTCAGGATTTTGCCAAGCTTCATCAATAATATCTTTTAATTGTTTAGCAGAAGCTTGCATACGTTGCAATTCCGCATCATCTAAAGGAATATTAACTGGACGAACGATACCATAAGCACCAACAATGGCAGGCTGACCAATAAAGACATCATCTACACCATATTGTCCAGCTTGAAAAACAGATAATGGAAGAACGGCATTTTCATCATCTAAAATTGCCTTGGTAATACGAGCTAAAGCAACTGCTACACCATAGTAAGTCGCACCTTTATTGGCAATGATATCATAAGCTGCATCACGAACGGAAATGAATAAATCAACTAATCCTTGTTCATCAATATCACGATTTTCTTGTAACCAATCATATAATTTTACACCTGCAACGTTGGCATGAGACCAAACCGCAAATTCAGAATCACCATGCTCACCCATAATGTATGCATGAACTGAACGTGCATCAATGCCAATTTTTTCAGCTAAAGCATGACGGAAACGTGCTGAGTCAAGTGAAGTACCTGAACCAATTACACGCTCTTTAGGAAAACCTGAGAACTTCCATGTAGCATAAGTTAACACATCAACTGGATTAGCTGCTACTAAGAAAATACCTTTAAAACCAGAGTCAACAATTTTTGTCACAACATCTTTAGTAATACGCAGATTTTTTTCAACTAAGTCTAAACGTGTTTCACCTGGTTTTTGAGGAGCACCCGAAGTTAAGACAACTAAGTCGGCATCATGAGCATCGGAATAATCTGCTGCATAAATTTTCTTAGGTGAAGTAAATGGTAATGCGTGCGAAAGGTCAGCTGCATCCCCAACTGTTTTATCTTTAAAAATATCAACAATTCCTAACTCTTGCCCAATTCCTTGCGTAACTAAGGCAAATGCGTAAGATGAACCAACTGCTCCGTCTCCTACAAGAATAATTTTTTTGTGTTCTTTTTGTTTAGCCATTTTTTAGACATCCTCTCGATTGTTTAAATTTTCTTAATCATCGTGTTAATAATATCACTTAGTAAAAATTTCGTCATTTATTAAGCCTTGCAGATTTATTAATGAACGATTTATTTCTCCATTCTTATCTAATTTATTGTATAATTTATCTTAATTGAGGTGAAGAAAAATGGCTATTAACGACAAAATCCGTGCAAAATTACAGCTTTTACCAGATTTGCCGGGTTGTTATATTATGAAAGACAAAAATGATACGATTATTTATGTAGGAAAAGCAAAAATTTTAAAAAATCGGGTGCGTTCTTATTTTGTTGGTTCACATAATACCAAAACAGAGCGCTTAGTCAGTGAAATTGAAGACTTTGAATTTATTGTAACCGAGTCGAATATTGAAGCGTTGTTACTTGAGATTAATTTAATCAAAAAAAATGATCCCAAGTATAATATTATGCTTAAAGACGATAAAACTTACCCATTTATCAAAATTACCAATGAAAAATTTCCACGTTTGTTGATTACGCGTAAGGTGCTAAAAGATAAAGCAAATTATTTTGGTCCGTACCCAAATGTTGGTGCGGCAAATGAAACGAAAAAATTACTAGATCGCATTTTTCCTTTGCGTAAATGTAAAACCTTGCCTAAAGAAATTTGTCTATACTATCATATTCACCAATGCTTAGCTCCGTGTGTGTATAAGATTGAAGAGAATGTTTATAAGACAATGGTTGATGAAATTCGTCAGTTTCTAAATGGCAAACATGATTTCATTTCCGAAGTGTTGGAAAAACAAATGATGATTGCGGCTGAAAAGATGGAGTTTGAGCGTGCTGGAGAGTTACGTGATCAAATTGAAGCAATTAAGATTTTGACCACCAAGCAAAAGATGACGAATACGGACTTGGTGGACCGTGATGTGTTTGGTTATTATGTAAAAAATGGCTGGATGACGGTTCAGGTGTTCTTTGTGCGTCAAGGAAAAGTGATTGAACGTGATGTCAATTCGTTTCCTTTTTATAATGAAGAAGAAGAGGATTTCTTGACGTTTATTGGACAATTTTATCAAGAAAACGCACATTTCATTCCTAAAGAAGTGTTTATTCCAGATAATATTGACTCTGAAAGTGTGCAAGCAATTGTTGAAACCAAAGTTGTGCAGCCCAAACGTGGAGAGAAGAAAAAATTAGTCGACTTAGCAACGAAAAACGCGAAAATTTCTTTAGAGCAAAAATTTGATCTGATTGAACGCCATGAAGAACGAACCATTGGAGCAATTGATAGGCTAGGAGAAGCAATGAATATTCCAGCACCAATTAGGATTGAAGCATTTGATAACTCCAATATTATGGGTACGAATCCTGTTTCAGCGATGGTGGTGTTTATTGATGGCAAACCAATGAAAAAAGAATACCGCAAATATAAGATTAAGACCGTTACTGGTCCTGATGATTATGCGTCCATGCGTGAAGTGATTTATCGTCGGTATTCTCGTGTGATTAAAGACAACTTGCCGTTTCCTGATTTGATTTTGATCGATGGTGGAGTTGGGCAAGTTCATGCAGCTCGTGAGGTGTTACTTGATCAACTAGGTTTAGATATTCCAATTGCCGGTCTTGCGAAAGATGACAAACATAAAACAAGTGAGCTTTTATTTGGTGAAAATTTAGATATTGTACCTTTAGAGCGCAATTCTCAAGAGTTCTTTTTACTGCATCGTATTCAAGAAGAAGTCCACCGTTTTGCTATTACCTTCCATCGCCAACTACGAAGTAAAACAAGCTTTTCTTCATTATTAGATGACATTGACGGACTAGGGCCAAAACGCAAAAAACAATTGATGCTAGATTTTAAATCATTAAAAAATATCAAAGTAGCAACCGTTGAAGAATTGCAAAAAACTGGACTTCCGCAAAAAGTCGCACAAAATGTACTGGATAAATTAAATAAGGATGAAAATAAAAATGAGTAAAAAATTAAGAGCAGCACAATTTGCCACCACCATGCTATTGATACTATCAGCATTTTTTCCATGGAGAGTAGATATTATCACCAACACCACTGTTAATGGCTGGAGTACTTTAATTAGCGAGCCATTGAAATTTTTAGTGGTGATCTTACTAATCATCGGCAGTTTAAGTTATATCTTCTTGCGACCAAAGCGATATGGCTTTTTCACAATTACACTAGGTTTAGCGACACTTTATTTGCTAGTGAGTGATATGTCTCGTACGTTAAGGCTAAGCCAACAAAATTTTTCGCAATTGTATCAAAGTGGATTTTTGGTTTCGGTTATTTTGGTTGGTATAATCATTTTATTATCAGCTATTCAATTAATTCAAAATCATAAAAACGACTAATAAATATTGCTTGTACTTTTTATACGAACAACCCTTACGCAAATCTACACAAATAAATAGAATAGGTATAATTTCATCATTTAAAGTGTTAAAATTAAATTATACACATATTGAAATTGGAGGAATTATCCATGTCATTAAAAATCCTAGAGTTAGATCCTTGGCTTGCC
>JAITWV010000089.1 GCA_031285105.1 Streptococcaceae bacterium
TCTTTTCAAAATCTTTGCTTGCGTCCCACCACAGCAGCCACCACCACCTGAACACCAGACCGTAGCCCATATACGAAAACTCGTAAATGAATAAAGCCTTAAAGTCTTACTCATTTCACAAACACCAAATCAATTACGATGTACTAAAGCGACAAGCAACTAACTGAATATAAAAGACGTTTATTCATTATCGATGTATATTTATTCCGTTTTATTGTATTTATTTTATAAAAAATGCAACAAAATTCAAAAATAATGAATAAATTGTTGATTTTATGTTAACTTAGGTGTATATTATTCAACATCATGAGAAATGAGGGAACAAAATGAAAAAATATTTACTTATATTTACCGCCATTTTATCTACTTTATTTTTACTAACAGGCTGCACTTCAAAAGGAAAAGACGACCCTAATCACTATTTAAATGCGATTAAAGAGCGTGGAACTTTGATTATTGCCACCTCACCAGATTATCCACCGTTTGAGTTTCAAGTGTTAAAGGATAATCGAAATGAAATTGTGGGAGCAGATATTAAACTAGCTCAAGCAATTGCTGATGAATTAGGGGTGAAATTAGTGATTCAAAGTATGAATTTCAACTCTATTTTGACTTCACTGGCTGCGGGAAAGGTTGATATGGCAATTTCTGGCTTATCAACAACTCCTGAAAGAAAAGCCAGTTTTGATTTTACCATTCCTTATTACAATGCCGAAAACAAAATGTTGATTTTAAAAAGTAATGCAGGGACATTTAACACCAAAGAATCGTTTACAGGAAAATCTGTTGGTGCTCAAAAAGGTTCGGCTCAATTAGATGCGATTACGGCTCAATTACCTAATTCGCATGCAGTTGGGATTGCTTCGATTGGTAATTTGGTTTCAGAATTAACGCAAGGCAAAATTCAAGGGTTGATGATTGAGTCCACTGTCGGACAAGCTTATATTGACGCCAATCCAAGTTTAGTCTGGTCAGATGCAAAATTTGAAACAGGCGATGAAGGTGCATTTGCGATTGCCTTGCCACAACATTCAGGAAATTTGAAAGTAAAGATCAACAGTATTATTAAAGATTTACAAGAATCAGGAAAAATGGATCAATTTGTAACAGATGCGTTTAAGATGGCTGTAAAAGCTGGTCAAATTGATTAAGGGAGAAGAAAATTATGACAAATATGAATTTTAACTTTATACCAACATTGCTACCGTATTTTTATGATGGCGTCATTGTAACAATTGTCATTTCGATTATTGTAGTCTTCTTTGGTTTAATTATTGGTACGTTGATGGCATTACTGAAATTATCAAAAAACAAACTATTGAATATTGTCTCTAATGTTTATGTCGAAGTTTTACGTGGAACACCGATGCTTGTACAGATTTTGATTGGATACACCTTAATTACGATTCATGCACCCATTTTTCAAGTCGGTATTTTAGATGTGGATTTGTCACGTTTGATTCCTGGTTTGATTGTTCTATCGATGAACTCGGGAGCTTATGTGGCAGAAATTGTCCGTGGAGGAATTAACTCAATCGGTCAAGGTCAAATGGAAGCGGCTCATTCATTAGGCTTAAAACCAGCACAAGCCATGCGTTATGTTATTTTGCCACAAGCGATTAGAAACATTTTACCAGCACTAGGCAATGAATTTATTACTGTGATTAAAGATAGTTCACTTTTAACAACCATCGGGATTATGGAATTATGGAATGGAGCAATGACGGTTTCAACGATCACTTTCCAACCACTAAGTCCATTATTAATCGCAGCAGCTATGTATTTTGTCTTAACCTTCTTAACTAGCCGTTTATTGAATGTCTATGAGAAGAAAATTTCAAAAGCTTATACAAAATAGGGGGAAGAGATGATGAGTAAAATTGTTTTGGAAACAAAAAACTTAAAAAAAGAATTTGGGGACAATGTTGTCTTAAAGGATATTAATACGCAAATCAAACAAGGAGAAGTAGTCGTAGTCATTGGTCCATCTGGTTCAGGAAAGTCTACTTACTTGCGTACTTTAAATTTATTGGAAGTCCCAACAAGCGGGCAAGTTATTTTTGAAGAAATAGATATTACAGATAAAAGTGTGGATATTTTTAAATTAAGAGAGAAGATGGGCATGGTTTTTCAATCCTTTAATTTATTCCCAAATATGACTGTGATTGAAAACTTGAAATTAGCACCAATGAAAGTCAAAGGTCAAAGTGAAGAAGTAGCAACTAAAGTGGCAAAAGAATTACTTGAAAAAGTTGGATTAGCTGATAAAGCAACAGCCTATCCATTATCCCTTTCAGGCGGGCAACAACAACGCATTGCAATTGCAAGAGCTTTAGCGATGGAACCAGAAGTCATGTTGTTTGATGAACCAACCTCAGCACTAGACCCAGAAATGGTTGGTGAAGTGTTAGCGGTTATGAAAGACTTGGCAAATCAAGGGATGACCATGGTGATTGTTACGCATGAAATGGGTTTTGCAAAAGAAGTAGCTGATCGAGTAATTTTTATGGATGGTGGCTATATTGTTGAAGAAGGCACACCACTTGATGTCTTTGAACAGGCAAAAGAAGAAAGAACGCAGAATTTTCTTGGTAAAGTATTATAAAGTAAAAGAGCGAGCCTTATTTTTGAGGAACGCTCTTTTTTTTGTTATATTGAGTTTATCACGATATGAGTAGGAGAAATGAAATGATTAAAATAGGAATAATGAGCGGAGCAGCGATTTTACCACGAGTCATAGCAGGTATAAAAGAAAGTACCTACGCCAAAGCACAAGCAATCGCAACACGTGACATTGAAAAAGCCAAAAAACTAGCACAAGAATTAGATATTCCAACCTATTACGGCTCTTATGATGAATTGGTCAAT
>JAITWV010000147.1 GCA_031285105.1 Streptococcaceae bacterium
GTAGCGTGGGCTTTTCTTAGCGATTTATCGCTTAGAAAACCCCTAGCCGATTAAGGAATGAGATTTTTTGAAAAGCGCCCTTCTTTTCAAAAAAGCTGCTTCCGTCCCACCACAGCAGCCACCACCACCACGAACACCAGACCGTAGCCCATATACGAAAACTCGTAAATGAATAAAGCCTTAAATTCTTACTCATTTCACAAACTTCAAATCAATTACGATGTACTAAAGCGACAACTATTACTAATATAACCTCCTCATTTCAAATTAAAAAGTGTCCGATTTAGGTATTCAAACAACCCCGGCATCAAACTAGCTAACACACTAACAAACGCCATACTCCTTGGGCGATTTAACTCTCGTTTTTTCTTTCGTTCATATCTTTGAATCAACAAAGCCAATTGATCGGCATCTAGCATAAAACGATCAATTTTCTTAGCATATTCACCCGTCTTATCTGCTTTTTGATGAAACGGGGTACGAATAGGTCCAAAATTAGCACTCATCACATGGATATTTTTGTCATATAACTCCATTCGCAAGACATTAGAAAATTGAATCAACGCACTCTTACTTGCAGCATAGATACTAGATTTAGTTGTTGCGATTTTTCCAGCAATGGATGCTACATTAACAATGGAAGATCCTAATGGCATTAATTCAATCAATCCTTGAGTTAAAAGCATTGGTGCCAGAGTATTTAATTGAATGGTTTTTAAAATTTGCTCTTGGGAAGTCTGAGTAAATTTCTCAAAAAAGCCTACTCCTGCATTATTAATTAAAAGATCAATTACTTGATTATCTGCTTTTAATTCTTTAATCAATCGTTCAATTTCTTGGCTATTCGTCAAATCAGCTGGAAAGATTTTGACCTCTCCAGCTAATTCGTTTTGTAATTCTTGTAATTTATTCACATTTCTAGCGACAAGTAGTAGCCGTGAGTTTTCATTTGCATAAACTCTTGCCAAACTTTCACCCAAACCAGAACTTGCGCCGGTAATTAATATTGTTTTAGTTTTCAAAGGGGATATCCACTTCCTCTAAGTCTTTGACCATATGGGTATTTGGAAAAATGGTGCGTGCTTGTTTTTCCAATTCTTTTTGATCATGTATCATATAGCGAGCTGATATGTGTGTTAACAATAACTTTTTAACATTGGCATCTTTAGCCACACTCGCAGCTTCTATATTGGTTGAATGAAAATAGCGACGTGCCATTTTTTCTTGTCCTTGCTCAAACGTTGCTTCATGAACCAAAACATCGGCATTGTAAGCTAAAATTTCCGCATTTTTCGTTTTACGTGTGTCGCCTAAAATCGTAATCACACGGCCCTTTTTCTTTTCACCAATAAAATCTTTCCCATCAATCACACGGCCATCATCAAGAGCGATCGTTCTTCCAGCTTTGATTTGACCATAAATCGGACCAGATTCAATGCCTAACTCACGTAATTTTTCTACTTGTAAAGCACCCTCATGATCTTTTTCCGTAATTCGAAAACCAAATGATAAAATTCCATGTTCTAATGGCAGAGTTTCTACTTTAAATGACTTGTTATCAAAAAGTAATCCTCCTTCGGTCAACTCATGGAAATGAATTTTATAGCCCAATTTTGACTGTGAAAGACGTAAACTTGTCTGCACAAACTCTTTTACCCCAATTGGACCATAAATTTCTAAATCATCTAAAGGTTCATCGCCACCTTGAAATGAGCGTGAACTAAGCAAACCTGGTAAACCAAATAAATGATCGCCATGCAGATGCGTTAAAAAAATCTTTTTAATCTTTCTTGGACGAATATTGGTTCTTAAAATTTGTAGTTGTGTCCCTTCACCCGCATCAAAAAGCCAGACTTCATTGATTTCAGAAACTAAGCTCAAAGCAATCCCTGAAACATTTCGATGCTTGGCTGGAACACCTGCACCTGTGCCTAAAAATTGTAATTCCATTTTCTTACCTGCTTAATCTACAAACTCAAATTCAAACTTACCAATACGCACAATGTCACCATCTTTAGCCCCACGTTCACGTAACGCTTCATCGACACCTAAACCGCGCAATTGACGAGCAAAACGCATAATTGTTTCATCGTGGTCAAAGTTCGTCATAGCAAATAATTTTTCAATTTCTTCACCAAACAATTCCCAAGAAGCATCAGGCATACGATCAATTTTGAATGGTACTTCTGATTTAATGAAGCCATAAGTAACAACATCTTCTACTTCTTCATCTTCATAAAGTGGGAATTCTGGCGTAATATCTACTAAATCAGCAGTTGCACTTAATAAGTTTTCCACTCCCTGACGAGTCACACCAGAAATCGCAAAAACTGGAATATCATCGGCAAATTCATCGTCTTTTAGTTCAGCTAATTTTTTCTTAAATTCTTTTAAGTTTCCTTGCGCTTCTGGCATATCCATTTTATTAGCAACAATAATTTGTGGACGTTCTAATAAGCGAAGATTGTGTGATTCTAACTCTTTGTTAATTGCTGTATAGTCATCAAATGGATCGCGACCTTCCATACCTGACATATCAATCATGTGTAAGATGACGCGAGTTCTTTCAATGTGGCGTAAAAATTGTGTTCCTAAACCAACACCTTGAGAGGCACCTTCAATTAATCCTGGCAAGTCAGCTGCTACAAATGAACGACCATCATTTAAATGAACCATTCCTAAGTTTGGTACTAAAGTTGTAAAATGATAAGCGCCAATTTTTGGACGAGCAGATGAAATGACTGAAAGTAAAGTAGACTTACCAACTGATGGGAAACCTACTAAACCAACGTCGGCTAAAACTTTTAACTCTAATTCTAATTTACGCTCTTGTCCTGGTTCACCATTTTCAGCTAATTCAGGTGCTGGATTTTTTGGTGTCGCAAAACGTGTATTGCCACGACCACCGCGACCACCTTTGGCTACTACTAATTCTTCACCATTTAAGACCAAATCACCTAACAATTTACCTGTTTGCGCATCACGAACCGTTGTACCTGGTGGAACTTTGATGTATAAATCATTGGCACCACGACCGTGCATTCCTTTACTCATTCCGTTTTCGCCTAATTGTGCTTTAAAATGGCGATTAAAACGAAAATCCATCAATGTGCGCAAACCTTCGTCAACTTTTAAAATCACATCGCCACCACGGCCACCATCACCACCAGCAGGTCCGCCATCGGGTACGTATTTTTCACGACGAAAGGCAACCATTCCATCGCCACCTTTTCCAGCTTTGATATCAATTTTTGCACTATCTAAAAACATGGACATTAAAATATCCTCCTTTTTCCCTTTAATAAGCCTTTTAATTATAAATTAAAGCCAAAAAAAAAGCGACTTGACTCTACTAATATTGCCTAATATTTGTTATCATAAGAGATAATAGACTTATTCATTTACTTAAGAATTGGTCTTTTAAAGAAAGAGAGGCAACATGAAACATGTCAAAAAGAGCAAATAACAAACTGAAAAAAAAGAAAAGAAACAAATGGCTCATTTCAATTTTAGTCATCGTTCTTATTCTGGCAGCGTTACTATTTGGAACTGTTCAGATCGCTCGCTGGATAGTAGCAAATAATACCGCAGAAATTATCTCACAAATCGTACCAACTGAAATTACTGGTGCAAATACGGTTCAAATTACCGCATCCTCCCCAGAAGATATTACGAAACATTTAAACGATGCACAAGAACAAGTAGTTGCTCGTTCTCGTGGGTTTGTTGACTCAGCAAAAGCAAGCACAGATGGCACTAATTTGTTCTTGTGCATCGTTTAAATGTTTCGTAATATCTTCTGGGGAGGATGCGGTAATTTGAACCGTATTTGCACCAGTAATTTCAGTTGGTACGATTTGTGAGATAATTTCTG
>JAITWV010000104.1 GCA_031285105.1 Streptococcaceae bacterium
TGAATGTTTTTAGCGAATAATTCAAGTCTTGAGGTTTTGATTTTACTTTGAATATCCATAAAAACCTACTATAATGAAGAAAGTAATAGTCAAGGAGGAATACATATGGCTTATATTGAATTAATCAATGAATCAAAAAGATACAAAAGTGGCGACAGTATCATTTCTGCCAATGATGAAGTGAGTTTTGCGATTGAAAAAGGGGAATTGGCTGTTATTTTAGGCTCGTCTGGTGCGGGTAAGTCAACGGTTTTGAATATTTTAGGAGGCATGGACGCTGCTGATGAAGGGCAAGTGTTGATTGATGGGGTTGATATTGCCAAATTTTCTGAAAAAGAATTAATTACTTATCGCCGCAATGATGTGGGGTTTGTTTTTCAATTCTATAATTTAATTAACAATCTAACGACCAAAGAAAATGTCGAGCTCGCCTCAGAAATTGTTCGTGGTGCTTTAAATCCTGTTGAAGTCTTGCAAAATGTTGGTCTAGGGCAAAGGTTGAATAATTTTCCTTCGCAACTTTCTGGTGGTGAACAACAACGAGTGGCGATTGCGCGGGCGGTGGCGAAAAATCCAAAGCTTTTATTATGCGATGAGCCAACTGGTGCGCTTGATTACAATACAGGCAAGCAAGTTTTAAAAATTTTACAAGATATGTCGAGAATTCAAGGGGCAACCGTAATTTTGGTGACGCATAATGCTGCGATTAGTCAAATTGCTAATCGGGTCATTCGGATGCATGATGGGAAAGTAAAATCAATTGAACTCAATGAACACCCACAAGATATTGAAACAATTGAATGGTAGGTGAGAAAATGAAAACGTATAAATTAAATAAAGACATCAACCGCTCCATTTCTAAATCACTTGGGCGTTTCATCTCGATTTTTGTGTTGATGGTTTTGGGTGTATTTGCCTTTGTTGGACTTAAAGTTTCTGGACCCAATATGCGAATGACGGCTGAGCGTTTTTATAATACTCATCATTTGGCACATTTAACGGTTACTTCTACTGTTGGTTTAGATAAGAGTGATCAAGAAATTATTCAAAGTGCTTTGGGGATTTCTAATGTTGAATTTGGTTATTTTCAAGATGTCTTAATTAAAGATACAAAAACGAGTGTGCGTTTATTTTCACCACCGCAAAATGTTTCAACTTATGAATTAAAAAATGGCAAATTGCCTGAAAACACAAATGAAATTGCGCTTGATTTTCTAAAAGAAGATACCTACAAAATTGGGGATCAAATTACTTTTGAAAAAAATGGGGAGATATTAAAAAATCATTCATTCACCATTACAGGCTTTGTGAAGTCTAGTGAGTTTGTTGATAAAAATTCTTTAGGGGCAACAACGATTGGAACGGGTCAATTAAATTCGTATGCGGTCGTTTCAAAAGAAGTTTTTCACTCAGATGTTTATATGATTGCTCGCATTTTATATACGGATTTAAAAAATGTTTCATTATTTGATGATACATTTGCCAAAAGAACGGCTAAGCATGAAGAACAGATGAAACAATTATTGCTAAATCAGCCTCAAAAACGCTTAGCTAGTCTAAAAGCTGAACCCCAAAAAGTGATAAATGATGGACAAGCTAAAATGAAGGACGGTTTACAAACTTTAAAGGACAAACAAGCCCAAATTGATAATGGGAAAGCACAATTAGCTGCTTTTGGTTTACCTGTTTCTCAAGAATTACAAGATGCCCAAAAACAAATAGACGCGGCACGTTTGGAACTTGAAAAAAAGCAACAAGAGTTAAATGACCACCAAGAACAGTTAAATAATCTAAGTGTACCAGAATACTTTGTCAATGACCGCAATGCAGCCAATCCTGGTTATCAGTCGTTTTTAGATGATTCCACGCGAATTGATACCTTGGCAAATGTCTTTCCAGTGTTCTTATTTTTAATTGCCGCACTTGTTTCTTTAACCACGATGACACGTTTTGTGGAAGAGGAGCGTAAAAATATTGGTTTACTCAAAGCACTTGGTTACACAAACCATCAAATTCAAAAGAAATTTATTATTTATGGTTTGGTTTCTGCTTGTTCTGGGGCATTAGTTGGAAGCATTTTAGGTCATACTTTTTTACCGATTGCGGTGTTTACGGCTTACACAGCTTCTAGTACCTTTTCTAATTTGGTGCTGACTTTTTCACCATTTTGGACCTTAGTCGCTTTTGGGATTGCGATTTTATGTACGGTTGTTCCTGCCTTTTTGGTTTCTAGAAGTGATTTAAAAGATGCTCCTGCTAGTTTATTTTTAGCTAAAGTACCAAAACAAGGTTCCCGAATTTTTCTTGAGCGCATTACCCCGATTTGGAATCGCTTAAGTTTTACTTATAAAGTTACGGCGCGCAATCTGTTTCGTTATAAAAAGCGAATGTTGATGACTATTTTTGGTATCGCTGGTTGTACAGGACTTTTGGTGATGGGTTTTGGCATTCGTGATTCCTTAGCAGGCATTTCTGATAGGCAATTTGGTGATATTTTGCATTATGACATGATTGCCGTTAGTAAGGACAATCCAACCACAGATCAATTGAAAAGTTTGGATACCTTTTTAACTAGTGAGGTAATTCATGATAGTGAAGCCATTCATTTTGAACAATTATCCTTACGTGCAGGTTCTTCTAATTCCAACCAAGAAATTAGTTTGTTTGTTCCAAAAGTTGAAAGTGAATTTTCACGTTTTATTACTTTAAGAACACGCATTGGTCATGAAAAACTAACCTTAGCTAATGATGGTATGATTATTTCTGAAAAACTAGCCAAAATTACCAATACCAAACTTGGCGACACCTTAACGTTTACTGATGGTGATGATCAAACACGTAGGGTCAAAATTATTGGTATTTGTGAAGTCTATATGGGCCATTATG
>JAITWV010000190.1 GCA_031285105.1 Streptococcaceae bacterium
GCAGCCGATGGACGTTCAACATATGGTGTAATTACAACAGTTGCATTATCATTAGCTGGTGGATTTTTCTTCTATATGATGTATCATTTTGTGTATCAATATGATCTTCCAGGTGCAGATCGCAGTAAACGTCCTGGGTTTGCAAAAATTGGTTTGGTTTTATTTGGCTCGGTTTTAGGTTGGCTAGCGTTGTTTGGTGCAACAATTTTAATTCCACCATCAATTAACTTCTATCCTCCAGGTTGGGTCATGATTGTTGTTGGTTTATTAGCAGCAGCTGGACGTTTTTACTTGAAGAAAAAATTCAATATTAGAAGTTCGATGATGACGCGTACGCAAGTTGAACGTGAAAAAGTAGCAAAAAATAAAAAGAAAAAATAATTACATTCACAGACTTTTGGTTTTTACTGAGAGTCTTTTTGCTTTCAGAAAATAAATTGAAAAAGATAGCTAAAATTCTTGACATCAACTATAAAACAGCGTAATATACCTAGAAATATCTAAAAACAAATAACAAATGGAGAGTGAAATGAACATGTCAAATTGGGACAATAAATTCGTCAAAAAAGGTTTTACATTCGATGATGTACTTTTAATTCCTGCAAAGAGTCACGTACTTCCAAATGATGTCGATATGTCTGCAAAATTAGCGCCAAATCTATCATTAAACATTCCAGTAATGTCTGCAAGTATGGATACTGTAACAGAGTCTGCAATGGCGATTTCTTTAGCACGTCAAGGAGGACTAGGTGTTATCCACAAAAACATGTCCATTGAACGCCAAGCCGATGAAGTGCGCAAAGTAAAACGCTCAGAGTCTGGTGTCATTATCGATCCATTTTTCTTAACTCCAACGAATTTAGTTCAAGAAGCTGAAAACTTAATGTCAAAATATCGTATTTCTGGTGTGCCAATCGTAGACACAATGGAAAACAAAAAACTAGTGGGTATCATTACGAACCGTGATATGCGTTTTGTTGAAGATTACTCAGTAGCAATTGAAGATGTTATGACAAAAGAAGGCTTAGTGACAGCCCCAATCGGCACGAATTTAAAAGATGCTGAAAAAATTCTCCAAAAACACAAAATTGAAAAATTACCAATCGTTGACGAAAATGGCAAATTGTCTGGCTTAATCACGATTAAAGATATTGAAAAAGTTATCGAATTTCCAAATGCTGCAAAAGATGAACATGGTCGTTTAATCGTTGCTGCTGCCGTTGGTGTAACAAGTGATACATTTGAGCGTGCCCAAGCGTTATTTGATGCAGGTGCAGATGCGATTGTTATTGATACAGCGCACGGTCATTCTGCTGGTGTGTTACGCAAAATCAGTGAAATTCGTCAAAAATTCCCAACTCAAACATTAATTGCTGGGAATGTTGCAACTGCTTCAGGTGCTCGTGATTTATATGAAGCGGGTGTTGATGTTGTAAAAGTTGGCATTGGTCCAGGTTCTATTTGTACCACTCGTGTTGTGGCTGGTGTGGGTGTTCCACAAATTACAGCGATTTATGATGCAGCAGCCGTTGCTCGTGAATATGGAAAAACAATCATTGCTGATGGTGGGATTAAATATTCAGGAGATGTTGTAAAAGCCTTAGCAGCTGGTGGAGATGTAGTTATGTTAGGTTCAATGTTAGCTGGAACAGATGAGTCACCAGGTGAATTTGAATTATACGAAGGTCGCCGTTTCAAAACATATCGTGGTATGGGTTCGCTTGGTGCAATGGAAAAAGGTTCAAGTGATCGTTATTTCCAAAGTGGTGTAAATGAAGCAAATAAATTAGTTCCAGAAGGGATTGAAGGGCGAGTTGCTTACAAAGGACCAGTTCAAGACATTATCTTCCAAATTCTAGGTGGAATTAAATCAGGTATGGGTTATGTAGGTGCTGAAAACATTCAAGCGTTACATGAGAATGCACAATTTATCGAAATGTCAGGAGCAGGCTTGAAAGAAAGTCATCCACATGACGTGCATATTACAAAAGAAGCACCAAATTACTCATTAAAATAATTGATTAAAACACAAAGAGATATTTCTTTGTGTTTTTTATGTGAAACGACCTTGTCATTAGAAACTAATAAAGAAAAAGTATAAATATAATAAACATAATATTATTTTGACATTTGAAACTTTTATGATAATATTGTCATGTTCTTATCTGTACTTATATATATTTTTTAGAACAAATCTAACATAAATAGGAGGATTTTCAATGAGCGTTGGAATCATTATTGCAAGTCATGGCGAATTTGCAGATGGCATCAAGCAATCAGGTTCAATGATTTTCGGTGAGCAAGAAAAAGTACAATCAGTTACTTTCATGCCAAGCGAAGGTCCAGATGATTTGCGTAAAAAGTTATTGGATGCTGTTGCTACATTTGATTCTGAAGATGAAGTATTATTCTTAGTTGACTTATGGGGTGGATCTCCATTCAACCAAGCAAACTTAATCTTCGAAGAAAACAAAGAGCGCATGGCAATCATCGCTGGTTTGAGTTTACCAATGTTAATTCAAGCCTACACAGAACGCTTCAACCCAGAAGCAAAAGTTGCAGACATTGCAGCGAACATCATTAAAGAAGCTAAAGATGGTGTACGTGTTCGTCCAGAAGAATTACAACCGCAAGAAGCTAGTGCAGCACCAGTTGCAAACGTTTCACAAGGTGCAATTCCAGAAGGAACGGTTATCGGAGACGGTATTATCAAAATTCCATTAGCACGTATCGACTCTCGTTTATTACACGGACAAGTTGCGACTGCATGGACAAAATCTGCTAGCCCAGATCGCATTATCGTAGTATCAGATGCTGTTGCTCAAGATGACTTACGTAAACAATTAATTGGACAAGCTGCACCTCCAGGGGTTAAAGCTCACGTAGTTCCAGTTGACCAAATGATTAAAGTTGCTCAAGACCCTCGTTTTGGTGGTACAAAAGCATTATTACTTTTTGAAACTCCTCAAGATGCCGCTCGCGCTATTGATGGTGGTGTTCCAATTAAAGAACTTAACGTAGGTTCAATGGCTCACTCAAAAGGTAAAGTAATGGTTAACTCAGTATTATCAATGGACCAAGCAGACGTTGATGTATTCAAACACTTAAAAGATGTAGGTGTTGGTTTTGACGTGCGCAAAGTTCCAAATGATGGTAAAAAAGATTTATTCAAATTAATCTCAGAAGCTGACGGGTTAAACGCTTAATTGTAAGCCTACCCAATTTATTATTTTTATCTATAGGAGGATTTATTCATGGAACTAGGATTTATTTCAGTAGTTCTTGTCCTAATCGTTGCCTTTTTGGCCGGTTTGGAAGGGATTTTGGACTCATTTCAATTTCATCAGCCTTTAGTTGCATGTTCACTTATCGGTATTGCTACTGGGCATATTGCTCCATTAGTAATGTTAGGTGGAACACTTCAATTGTTGGCATTAGGTTGGGCAAATATCGGTGCGGCTGTTGCTCCGGATGCTGCCTTAGCTTCAGTTGCTTCATCAATTATCCTTGTTCAATCAGGTAATTTTTCAGAAGGAAATCGTTCAGTTGTTATCGGTGCTGCTATTGCTTTAGCGACTGCTGGTTTAGTTTTAACAATGGTTGTTCG
>JAITWV010000301.1 GCA_031285105.1 Streptococcaceae bacterium
GGTAGTTTGAAGAATTTCATCCGTCGTTTTCGTGATAAATTCAGAAGCCTGGTTGAAGTTGTTGAGTTTTATTTTGAAACGTATTAGCTATATTATGAAACGGCATCTATTTTTTAGTAGGTGTTGTTTTTTATTCTTTTAGTATTTTTATGTCTTTTCTTACTTTTTAGATTATATTAGATTATATTTTATCTTTTACTACTCTTTTTAGCGAATGAAGAGAAAGTGCAGCAAGTCTTACAATTTCAATTTTGTTAGAAATGGTGGCACTTTTTACAGTAGTTACATTTGCAATATCCTCAAATTTTACAAAAAAAAACACAAAAGATGTACAATGTATATACAAAGTGAGGTTGGGAAATGTTAACATTAAGAGTAAAAGACTATGATGAAGAATTCCAGGCAGAAACTCGACTAAATATGTTTGCTCAATTCCCTGATTATGATTTTAAAGAAAGTTTGGAAGAAGCGGGGACTAGGACTGATTGCAAAGAAAAGGGGAATGAGATTGTCGAATACTAAAGCAGTACCAAAGCAAGGAATGGAAAATAGTTGGACAAGTTAATGGCAATACAATGAAACGTTTGAAATTTGCTATAAAGGATGTTTTTAATATTTAACATGATATATTTACCCAGTCCTAATCGCTCGCCGGTTAGGACGTTTTTTGATGCATCTGAAATGTCAAAACACTTTTTTATTTTCTTAATCTACAAATAATCCCCTATCATTGCTATAATTAATTAATAACATCTGTTGAAATGTTGAGAAGTTACTTACTAGCAAACGTGGATAGCCCAAATCGTGATAAGTGCATTTCGACTTTGGATTCAGCTATTTCTTTGCTTCAATCTATCACACTTAGCTCTAAATCAAAACCAGACCTTGAATTTTTCAAAATGTACTTAAGAGGGCATTTTGCGACAAGTTTTGAGCAGTCACGAGCGAAAGAATCAACAGTAGACTCTGATTTTGTCCGGATTGGGAAGGAATTTCATCGTTGGGTATCAGATAATGACAAGAAACTAGGATTGAATACGTCAAAAGACTATGAAGAGTTTATCAATCAAATTGCTTATTTTGCGAAGATTTACCATAAGCTAAATGAGTTAATCGCTTCTAGAAATACCAATGATTTTTTATATTTGATTGTAAACAGTGACTTTGGTTTCAGTCTCCAACCTGCTTTATTACTTTCAGTTATCAATTATCAAGATTCACAAGAAATTGTCGAAAAGAAGATTGCCTTAGTTTCAAAATATCTAACCAAAGTCTTAGCATGGCGTGTTTGGAATCATTGGGTAACCTCACAAAGTGCTATGGAATCACGGATTTATAACCTAATCCAAGAAATTCGAGGGAAAAGTTTAGAAGAAATCTCTCAGATATTAACCACGTACCAAATAGATGGGGATATCAGTATTGATACAAACACCCCAAGTTTAAACCAACAAAATCGCCCGAAATTACGTGTACTACTAGCATTAATCACTGAAATAATTGGCAGAAACTCGCATGAATCTGGGTATCTATTAAATATCACTGACAAGAAAAATCCAATCGAAGTCGAACATATTTGGTCGGTGAACGATGAAAACAAAGAGAAATACGAACAAGAGGCCGGGTTTCAAGCGGTAAGAAAAAATATCGGTGGACTGCTGCTTTTACCTAAAAAGTTCAACGCTTCATATAATGATGCCACTTATTCAACAAAAGTCGAGCAATATTTCTCTCAAAACATCTTGGCACAAACGCTCAATCCAAGAAAATATGAACATTCTCCGGGATTTGTTTCTTTTATGAATGACTCCAATCTGGAATTCAAAGCTTATGAGGTATTTGATGAAAAAAGTATCAATGAACGCGCAGATTTGTATCGTCAGGTGTTGAAGTGGAATTGGGAAGAAAAATAAACCAAGCAAGCACCTCCATTCCCCAAAATACAGTTATTTTGGGGAATGGAGGTTGTATCTAAATTGTGTTACTATAGTGATTATAGATATACTTTCATATAGAGGTGAGTTAATTTGGAAACAACATTAGTACAAATAATGAAAAAAGTGAAGGCTGCTAAAAAGGGAGCTTTATTTTCATTACAAGATTTCGAGAAATTTGGTAGTTATGAACTTGTGAAAAGAACGGTAAATAATTTAGTTAAAAGGCAATATCTAAAACAAGTTTACCGTGGGATATATCAAAAACCTAATTATTCAGAGTTTTTAAGGATGTATGTTGAGGCATCTCCAGAAGAAATTGCAAAAAAATACGCTGAAATGAAACAATGGAAAATTGCACCGGCAGGAGATATGGCTTTAAATATTTTGGGATTAGATACTCAAGTTCCAAATAATTATAAATATATAAGTAACGGTCCAACAAGGAAAATAAAAATAGATAATGGCGTAGCTATCCATTTTAGAAATGTTTCACAAAGAGAAGCAGATATGAATGAAATTTCCTCACTAGTAATTGAAGCATTAAAACAAGTTGGAAAAGAAAATATCACTGATAGTTTATTAAGGAAAATTCGCGGTAAATTGACTGATCAACAATTTCAACAATTAAGAAAAGACAGCAGTTTATCAAGAATATGGATTAAAGAATATATTACTAAAATGGGGGAAGTAGATGTTTAATCTGACAAAACAAACGCAAAAAAATCGGAGAGAAACTTTCACAGTAGCAGCGAATCAAACGGGAATGAGTCGTGCAG
>JAITWV010000309.1 GCA_031285105.1 Streptococcaceae bacterium
TGCCGTAGCCCCAAAGGACGACAATGCGCACTAGACCGAGTTGACGCTTCAGCGGTTACTCGGTCTTGTAGGCTTGCGAGTTGGAATAATTTTTTCAAGCGCCCTTCTTGAAAAAATTATGGAAACGGTCCGGCTACAGCAGGACGGACACCCTAAGCGTTAAGCCTTGCCAGCCGAAAATTCACAGTGTTGAAATTCACAAGCTTCGCTTTTTAGAATCTAAAATCAATTACGATGTACTAAAGCGACAACCAACTAAAGTTTTTTATTACTACCACTATATCATCAATCACCAAAAAACGGGACTAGCAAACTCGCTAATCCCATCAAATTATTAAGCTTCGTTTTCGCCTTCAAACAATTCATCCATTTTCTTCTTCACATCTTTATTATCAAAGAATTCATTCAAAGTAGTGTCCGCACGTTCAACCATTCCTTTAGAAGAAACAGCAATAATACGGTTAGCTACTGTATCAATAAACTCTTGGTCATGTGAGGCAAAGATAATTGAGCCTTTGAATGCTTTTAATCCATCATTTAGTGAAGAAATTGATTCTAAGTCTAAGTGGTTTGTTGGGTCATCTAAAACTAAGACATTTGATTTTTGTAACATCATTTTTGTCAATTGAACACGGACTTTTTCTCCACCTGAAAGGACATTCACTGATTTATTTACTTCTTCACCAGAAAAAATCATGCGTCCCAAAAATGAGCGTAAGAATGTGTTGTCGTCTTCTTCTTTTGAGGCAAATTGACGTAACCAGTCTAAGATAGACTCTGTACCAGCAAAATCCTCTGATGAATCTTTTGGTAAGTAAGAGCGAGATGTTGTTACTCCCCAACGAATTGTTCCTGAATCAGGTTTCAAATCACCCATCAACACGCGAATTAACGTAGTTGTTGTAATATCATTTGGTCCAAGTAATGCTACTTTATCGTATGGACGTAGGGTAAATGATAGGTTATCAAAGATTTTTTTGCCATCAATTGTAACGGTCAAATTGTCTACTTGTAATAAGTCATTTCCGATTTCGCGTTCTGCTTGGAATTGTACCCATGGATAGCGACGGCTTGATGGTTGGATATCTTCTAGTGTGATTTTATCTAACATTTTTTTACGTGATGTTGCTTGTTTTGATTTTGACGCATTGGCACTAAAACGAGCGATAAAATCTTGTAATTCTTTGATTTTTTCTTCGGCTTTTTGGTTTTGATCTGAAAGTAATCGTGCGGCTAATTCTGATGATTGTTTCCAGAAATCATAGTTACCAACGAATAATTTAATTTTCCCAAAGTCTAAGTCGGCCATGTGTGTACATACTTTGTTTAAGAAGTAGCGGTCATGGGATACGACGATAACGGTATTTTCAAAGTTGATTAAGAACTCTTCTAACCAACGTGTTGACAATAAATCTAAACCATTGGTCGGCTCGTCTAGTAAAAGAACGTCTGGTTTACCAAATAAGGCTTGGGCTAATAAAACGCGGACTTTTTCTCCTTCTGTCAATTCACTCATTAGCATATAATGTTTTGAAGTTGGAATGTTTAATCCTTCTAGTAATTGTGCAGCCTCTGGTTCAGCTTCCCAACCATCCAACTCCGCAAATTCGCCTTCTAATTCAGCAGCACGAACGCCATCTTCATCCGTAAAATCTTCTTTCATGTAGATTGCATCTTTTTCTTTCATTACTTGATAAAGACGTTTGTTCCCCATGATAACTGTTTCCAAAAGGTTAAATTCTTCAAAGCCAAAGTGGTTCTGTGATAATACAGAAAGACGCTCATTTGGTCCCATTGAAATATTACCTGTTGTTGGTTGAATTTCGCCTGATAAAATCTTTAGAAATGTTGATTTTCCAGCACCGTTTGCTCCGATTAAACCATAACAGTTTCCTTCGGTGAATTTAATATTTACCTCATCAAAAAGCTTACGGTCACTAAATAGTAAACTTACATCAGTTGCTTGTAACATTATTTTTTATCTCCTCTATTCTAGGTGGTGTTTCGAGCGGTTAACCTTGAGTAAATTTCTAAAAGGTGACGGTTCTCCGCTCGCGGAGGTTCTCAGCTTTTAAAATTTAGCTCAAGGTTGCTCGATTAACCCCGATTTTTCTTTAAATAGTCAACAATGACTTGTGTTCTTCTAATTAAATTGCGTGATTTTTGCATTTGCTCAGGCTCAAGATAGTTTTGCATGGCTTTTAATAACTTACCAGCATCTTTTGAATTGAATCTGAAATCCCCGCTTGATTTCGTTTTTACGACGAATGAACGAATACTTTTTCCTTTATTTAACACTTGAATAAGTACATGATCAATTTCGTCATAAGGTATTTGGATATAGTCTTTGAAGTTTTTTCCATTGTAAAATTCAAAGGCTTTGTCACCAACCATCATTTTTCCACGTGCGGCATTTAACATTGTATGATAACTCATGCCTTCAACGACAACATCGGTATTGGTGTTCATTGATTGAACCATTTCTAAAGCCCTCCTTTTTATACATCGTTTATCATTATACACGCAAACGAGGGTGCTTTTCAACGTTTCAAGAAAAAAGGTTGACCAAAATGCAATCAACCTTAAACTTTTATAATCTAGACAAGTAAGTCCCTGGAACAACAGTAATTTTTTTGGTTTGCGTATCGACACTATCCACAAATAATAAGGAATCGTAGTCTTTAACCACACGCTCACCATGATATTTAGACTCTGCTAAGACACAGATGCCGATTAGTGTCGACTCAAATTCTTCAATTAATGACTGCATACCTGAAATTGTACCGCCACCTTTCATGAAATCATCCACTACTAAAACATTGGAATTTCGTTTTAATGAGCGCTTTGAAAGTGACATTTTTTCGATTCGCTCACTTGAACCTGAAACATAATTGACTGAAACCGTTGATCCTTCGGTAATTTTTGAGTCGCGGCGAACGATAACAAACGGCACATTTAGAAAATACGAAACCGCTTGGGCAATTGGTACGCCTTTAGTGGCAACGGTCATTACTGCGTCTACTTTTTCGTTAGCGTATTTTGACGCAATTAAACGACCAACTTTTCTTAGAGCAATTGGATCACCTAAAACGTCTGAAAGATAGACATATCCACCCGGTAACAAGCGTTCAGTGGCACTCAATGAGTCACATAAATCATGGATTAACTTATCAGCTTGCTCTTTAGACAACTTTGGAATAAACTTCACTCCACCAGCCGCACCCGAAACAGTCAATAAATCACCTAAACCACGATCTTGAAAAGTCTTTTTCACAATTCCTAAATCCTCAGAAATACTTGATTTAGCACTTTCGTAACGTTCGGCAAAATAAGTTAAAGAGACCAATTCATGTGGATGATCTAATAAATGTTGCGACATATCAATAACACGTTCACTTCTTTTGATTTTCAATAGTCTACACCTCGTTAATATTTGTTTTTATTATAACTTAAAAGGCGAACAATTGGGATGATTTATTTAAAATTTTTAAGAAAAACAATAAAAATAATGAGACTAGATTGCTTCTGCATGTACTAGTCTCATTATTTTTATATATTTGAGCGATGGTTTTTGAAAATATCGTCATTAAAAACAAGATATATTGAAAACATCATATAAAAAACATTAAGAGTAATTTCAATCAGATAATAATACTCATCCAAGTCCATTGAAACAATCGGAAAGTCGTCAAATTGACTTTTTAACTATGAAAGAAAAATGCATTAAATTTACGATTAAGCTAGTTGTTTTAATCATTGGATGGTTACTAATAAAAAGGCAATTTG
>JAITWV010000386.1 GCA_031285105.1 Streptococcaceae bacterium
TAAAATAACAAAATATCTGCATAAAGATAATTTGTTTGGGTTGATATGACTTCCTCTTTCGTACATCGCGCGTTTCTCATCAAAATCTCACCAAAAATAACAGGCGAAATTATTGCCAAAAGAATTGGAAAGCGTTATCATACAAATTGTTGAGGAATTATTACATCTGTTTTAAATGTAAACTCCACGTAATAAAGAAAAGAGGAGAATAGGTATGTCAAGTACATTGCAAAGCTACTTAGAGGAAAATTTAACAAACTTAAAAGAAAAAGGTTTGTTAAATACCATTGATGTTTTAGAAAGTGCCAATGGTCCAACAATTACTATTGAAGGAAAGGAGTTAATTAACCTTGCTTCAAACAATTATCTAGGATTTGCAACGAATGAAAAGATGATTGCAAAAGCTGATGAAGCAACGCACAAGTATGGTGTTGGTGCCGGTGCAGTTCGGACAATTAACGGAACTTTAGACATTCATATGGAACTTGAAAAAACAATTGCGAAATTTAAAGGGACTGAGGCCGCAATTGCCTTTCAATCAGGTTTCAACTGTAACATGGGAGCAATTTCTGCTGTGATGAAAAAAGGAGATGCTATCCTTTCTGATGAATTAAATCACGCTTCAATCATTGATGGTTGTCGTTTATCTGGTGCGAAAATTATTCGTGTAAAACATCAAGATATGGAAGACTTAGAAGCAAAAGCCAAAGAAGCAACTCAAAGTGGTGAGTACAATAAAGTTATGTATATCACAGATGGTGTCTTTTCAATGGATGGGGATGTGGCAAAACTTCCTGAAATCGTTGAAATTGCGCAAAAATATAATTTAATCACTTATGTTGATGATGCACATGGTTCAGGTGTGATGGGCGAAGGTGCTGGTACGGTGAAACATTTTGGTTTACAAGATAAAATTGACTTCCAAATTGGTACTTTATCAAAAGCAATCGGCGTTGTTGGTGGCTATGTTGCAGGTTCTCAGTTATTAATTGACTGGTTAAAATCACAAGGTCGTCCATTCTTATTTTCAACTTCATTAACGCCAGGGGCAGCCGCTGCAGCCAAAGAAGCCTTTGAATTAATGCATGACCATCCAGAATATGTTGAACATTTATGGGACAATGCAAAATACTTCAAAGCTGAGTTACAAAAAGTTGGTTTTGATATCGGGGTATCGCAAACACCAATCACACCAGTCATTTTAGGTGATGAAAAAACAACACAAGCTTTTTCTAAAAAATTAATTGAAAACGGTATCTATGTAAAACCAATTGTCTTTCCAACCGTTCCACTAGGTACTGGACGTGTGAGAAATATGCCAACAGCAGCACACACCAAAGAAATGTTAGATCAAGCAGTAGCAATTTATAAAAAAGTCGGATTAGAAATGGGATTAATTAAATAAGAAGAGGGATATTATCATGAAAAAAGTATTAATTACAGGCGCATTAGGACAAATTGGCTCAGAATTAGTCGAACGTTTACGCAAAGACTTGGGGAAAGATAACGTTATTGCGACAGATATTCGTGAAATCGAAGGCTCACCAGTGGTTACAGACGGTATTTTTGAAATTTTAGACTGTACAGGGCAGCAAGCAATGATGGATACAGCAAAAAAATATGAAGTGGATACAATTATTCATTTGGCTTCATTATTGTCTGCAACGGCGGAAAAACATCCACAATTTGCTTGGAACTTAAATATGACTGGTTTGACTAATGCACTTGAAACCGCTCGTGAATTAAACTTGAAATATTTCTCTCCTTCATCAATTGCCGCTTTTGGACCAAGTACACCAATGGATGGCACACCACAAGTTACCATTCAACGTCCAAACACGATGTACGGGGTAACTAAAGTCGCTGGTGAATTGTTATGTGATTATTACCATACAAAATTTGGTGTAGATACTCGTGGCGTTCGTTTCCCTGGTTTGATTTCTTGGAAAACATTGCCAGGTGGTGGAACGACTGATTATGCTGTGGATATTTATTATGAAGCAATCAAAAATGGACATTATGATTCATTTATCGCCCAAGGAACAAAAATGGACATGATGTATATGGATGATGCCATTGATGCGATTGTTGATTTAATGAATGCACCAGAAGAAAACTTGATTGACCGCAATGCCTTTAATATCACCGCAATGAGTTTTGAACCAGAAGAAATTGCTGCTTCAATCAAAAAATACATGCCAGAATTTACAATGGGTTATGATGTAGATCCAGTTCGTCAAGGAATTGCCGACTCATGGCCAAATTATATTGATGATACAGCAGCACGTAAGCAATGGGGCTTCAATCCAAAATATGATTTAGATGCAATGACCAAAGACATGTTAGAAAAATTGGGTGAAAAATTAGCAAAAGAAGCATAATATTCATGGCAAGTGTGTCATAAAAAACGCACTTGCCTAATTTTGTTATTATTTTAATGGAGATGGGGTTTTCAAAATGGAAAAACAAGAATTGAAACGCACATTAGGGTTCTTTCCAGCCTTAACAACCGTAATGGGCACAGTTATTGGAGCTGGCGTATTCTTCAAAGCCGCGGCAGTCGCAAATGCAACAGGTGGTGTGAGTTTACACATGCTTGCTTGGTTTTTAGGTGGTGTCATTAGTGTCTGTGCAGGATTAACCGGAGCTGAACTTGCTGCTGCGATTCCTGAAACTGGTGGCATGATTAAGTATATTGAGCGTACTTATGGCAGTATGTGGGGCTTTTTATTAGGTTGGGCACAAGTAGTCATTTACTTTCCCGCTAATATCGCAGCACTATCAGTCATTTTCGGAACACAATTTGCGAATTTATTTGGTTTAGGCAATAGTGCGATTGTACCAGTCGCCGTTGTCGCAGCTGTAACCATTACGTTAATTAACTTTTTAGGCTCAAAAGCAGCAGGTGCCTTTCAGTCAGTTACTTTGGTTGCTAAATTAGTGCCATTATTCTTAATCGTTATTTTTGGATTATTCCGCTCAGGTGGTGTTGAATTTTCATTATTCCCAGTAGTAGCAGGAGTCGACAAATCATTTTTCCCAGCTTTTGGTAAATCTTTTGATGGATTCTTCATTTCACCTGCCATATTTCCAACATGAA
>JAITWV010000403.1 GCA_031285105.1 Streptococcaceae bacterium
CTTTGTTTCTAAAAATATTACTAGTTTTTGAATATTCATCTAGTTCTTGAGAAAAACGTCTTGTAGCATTGCCGCTTTCATCTGTGTCAATGAACAAAACTCTTCCAAAGTTGGATAAATGAACAGCTAAGTTTATAGATACTGTCGTTTTACCTGTACCTCCTTTTTTATTGTTAATACTAATTATTTTTGTCATTTCACTTCCTCCATTTTCCGAATTACCCATGTGTCATTGTCCTTTTCATATACATTTCTATGCAAAAAAGAGCCAGGATATTTTTCTATCTTGACTCGTTTTTCAATATTCTAAAATAAACTTACACTCTTTTTTAAAGTAATCTGTTACATAAAATTTTTACGCTAAATGAAATTTAATTCAATTTCTCCTGATTTAAAAGGCTTTTTCAATTCTTAACCATTTATAACTTAACACTCTTTTCCTCATTTCTTGCACTCTCATTTTTTCTATAAAAAAAGCGATACAAAAAAGAGTGTATAAAGAGTGCTAATTTTAATACTTATTCACAATATTAGACCAATAATTTCGAATATCATGATTATCACTGAAACAGAAAAACACAGCCAAACCCTTTAAAATCAAGGAAATAACTGTGTTTTCTTAAAATATCTGTACTATCAAGAACTCAATCTTTCTTCTTAATAAAATTCTTCCAGTAACAACCGATCAGCCAACTTAGAATTATCACTATAATCAAGCGACACATCAATCATAATTGGACCTGTTGTATCAGGAATATTTTCCAACACTTCTTTTAATTCTTCCTTACTATGAACACGAATCCCTTTAGCACCCATCGACTCCGCATATTTCACATAATCCACATAACCAAAGTCAACAGCTGAAGAACGACCATATTTCATCTCTTCTTGGAATTTCACCATATCATAATGTCCATCATTCCAAATAATATGCACGATTGGCAAATTCAAACGAACGGCTGTTTCTAATTCTTGACCGGTAAATAAAAATCCACCATCACCTGAATGTGAATAAACTTTTTTACCTGGTCTTAACAAAGCTGCTGTAATCGCCCACGGTAAAGCAACTCCTAATGTTTGCATCCCATTTGAAAATAGTAAATGACGAGGTTCATAACTCTTGAAATAACGAGCCATCCAAATATAAAGTGAACCAACATCAACCGTCACAGTTTCATCATCTTTAACTACCGATTGGAAAGTTTTCACTAAATCAAGCGGATGCATTCTTCCTTCTTCCGGAGTTGAAATGTCAAATTCAGGTTTTTGCGTTAATTTTTTCAAGCCATCTAAATATTCTTTTGAACCATCATGCACTTCATAACCACGAACGGCTGGTAATAATGAATCTAAAGTAGACGAAATATCACCAATTAATTCGCGTTCGGGTTGGAAATAAGTGTCAATTTCAGAAATTTGTTTATCAATAACAACAATACGACTATCAATTTCAGCATTCCAGTTGCGTGCTTCGTATTCAATCGGGTCATAACCAACGGCAATCACCAAATCTGCACGTTTTAATAACATATCACCTGGTTGATTACGGAAAAGTCCCACACGTCCAAAGAAAGTATGTTCCAAATCACGAGAAATTACCCCTGCGCCTTGGAAAGTTTCAACGACCGGAATAGAAACATGAGTTAATAAATTACGCAAACTTTCCGCAACTTTCGCATCACTTCCACCTGCTCCAACTAAAATAACTGGTAAAACAGCATTTTTGATGGCTTGTGCTAGATAGTTGATATCATCAATTGAAGCATTCCCCATTTTTGGTGCAGATAATGGTTTAATTGCCTTAGCTTCAACGGGTGCATCGGTTACATCTTGTGGTACAGAAATAAAGGTTGCTCCTGGTCTGCCTTGTTTAGCAATTCGGTAAGCATTCGCCACGGTTTCTGATAACACTTCTGGGTCAAGCGTTTCTACGGAAAATTTGGTAGCAGGTTGCATCATCGCCACATTATCCATTGACTGATGCGCACGTTTTAAGCGATCAGCGCGTTTGACTTGCCCACCAATCGCCAAAACAGCATCCCCTTCAGAAGTTGCAGTTACCAAAGCAGTCGCTAAGTTAGACACGCCAGGCCCTGAGGTAACTAATGCCACACCTGGCTCCCCCGTTAAACGCCCAACCGCTTGAGCCATCAACGCTGCACCTTGTTCATGACGAGTCACAATCATTTTTGGCCCTTTTCCTTTATTTTCATGATCTAAAATATCAAATACACGATCAATTTTTGCCCCTGGAATTCCGAATACATATTTTACATTATGGTTAATTAATGAATCAACAATCAAATCTGCCCCATATCTTTGTTTATCTTTCATTTTTAACTTCTCCTTCTTAGAGTTATTCGAGCATTTTACACAACAAATAACCATTAACTTAATTTACTGTTACATAAAATTCTTTAACACAACTAGTTTACTATTTTAATGGTTTTTTTTGAAATATTATGCTCATAATTAAAACAGTTTTTTCATCTGTATCAATGTTTGTTTGGTCCATTTTTTAAATTTGCACACACTTTAGTACAGCGTAATTGATTTTAGATTGTAAAAAGAGAAGTTTGTGAATTATAAACTGCGAATTTTCGGCTGGCAAGGCTTAACGCTTAGGGTGTCCGCCCTGCTATAGCCGGACCGGTTCCATAACTTTTCAAGAAGGGCGCTTGAAAAGTTATTACACCTCGCAAGCCTATAAGTAGGAGTAATCGCTGAAGCGAAAACTCCTACTTATGCGCATTGTCGTCCCTTTGGGCTACGGCAGGGCTCCCACCCACGCTCCGAGCCAAGCCAGCCGAAAATTCTTAACTGGTTCATAAGTATTTTAAATGGTTTAAGTTTTTTGCTTTTAAAGGCCTGTACCATTTAAAATAATGTAAATCAGCGAGAGTTTTCGTATATGGGCGGAGGACTGGCTCGAGGCGTGTGGCAGCAGTGGCACTAGGGGAATCGGCGTAGCGTGGGCTTTTCTTAGCGGTTTACCGCTT
>JAITWV010000407.1 GCA_031285105.1 Streptococcaceae bacterium
AATGTTGATTTTTTTAGACTCAGGCATCACTTATCTAATGGTTCAAAAACATGAGAAAAATTATCTAAGTTCAGCGTTAAAAGGAGAAGAGTTATAGTTATGAGTATAATCAAGATTGAAAATTTTTATAAACAATTTGGAGAAAAACGTCTTTTTAACGATTTTTCTTTGGAAGTGAAAAAAGGGGAATTTATTGCTTTAATGGGCCCATCAGGAAGTGGAAAAACAACTTTACTAAATGCAATTGGTTTGATTGAACCCATTGAACGTGGAAATTACGAAATTTTAAGCAAGCAAGCACCAAAGATTAATACAAATTCCGCTATGAAAATGATTAGAGAAAACATTTCTTATCTTTTTCAAAATTTTGCATTGGTCGATTATTTAACTGTTGAAGAAAATTTGATGATGGCTTTAAAATATACGAAATTATCAAAAATACAAAAAAGAGAAAAAATAGAAAATGCCTTACACTCAGTTGGTTTGCCCGGACATGAAAAAATAAAAGTATTCGAGTTATCTGGAGGCGAACAACAAAGAATTGCAATTGCTCGTGTGATTATAAAGCCAGGTGATATTATTTTAGCTGATGAGCCAACCGGTGCTTTAGATGCAAAAAATCGAGATGAAATTCTCTCGATTTTACTTAAATTAAATCAAAAAGGAAAAACAATTATTATTGTCACGCACGATTTAGTTGTCGCTAAACATTGTCATCGGATTATTGAATTAGCTAACTAGATTACTATTCAATATGAACTGATAAATGTTTGTTATTTGAAAAGCTCCAATAGTGAAGATAAATTCCATGACCGTTAGTTAATGGCAAACTCTCTTTAGGAGCACATTCGACTGTATAAGTGACTGGTTCATTTGAGCCAACCTCCTCAGCTTCAGTAACAGCATCGTCCATCACTATCATAGCTGAATCTTCATTTTTTAAGCTACCTTGTGCATTTTTTTGGTGATATGATGGAACAAAAATAAAGAAAGCTAATAATAGAATCAATGAAATGTATTTACTTATAACCCTTTGCTTCTTAGTCATCATAGCGTCTCCTTTCTTAGAGAATGCAATTCAAATGTGTTAAGAGTATCTATAATTTAAAGTCCTTTTAGGAACTATATTTTTAGTACAAACATTCCAAAACGAGGCAACCCAACAAGCCAAAAGAAATAATAAACGCATGAGTATCTATATCTAGCGATTTTTATTTTCATTTTCTTTTTAGCCTCATTGGGTCACCTCGTTTTTATTAGAAGGGGTGGCGGAATGTTTTATTTATAATAAGTAGTTTTCTTTCTTATCTTCAATGTTATTGTAATCGAAATCTTTTTACTATTCAAAGAACTATACGTACTTTTAACTCCCTAAAATTTCTTAAAATTAGAAAACTTTGAGAAATTAAAAGGCGTTATTTTAACTCTTTGTGAAATTCCTCGATAATCGCAATGCCAGCACTAGTTCCAATACGAGTTGCACCAGCTTCAACCATTGCCTTAGCTGTTGTTAAATCACGAATACCACCAGCAGCTTTTACTTGAACATGTTCACCAACTGTTTTTTTCATCAAGGTAATATCTTCTAAAGTAGCACCTGAGGTCGAAAAACCAGTTGAAGTTTTAACAAAATCAGGTTGAACTTCACGAGCAATTTCGCACACAATGACTTTTTCTTCATCCGTTAATAAAGCCGTTTCCAAGATTACTTTTGATAAAATATTTCCTTGGTGTGCAGCTTGCACAATTTGTTGCATTTCTTTACGGATATACTCAACATTTCCATCTTTTAGCTCGCCAATATTAATCACATAATCAATTTCATCAGCGCCATTTGCAATTGCATCATTGACTTCAAAAACTTTTGAAGCAATAGAAGTTTGACCAAGTGGAAATCCAATCGCTGCTCCAACATGAACCGGGCTATCACCAAGATATTCACGACAGAATTTTACAGGGGATGAGTTAATTGCAAGCATTTTGAATCCATATTTATTTGCTTCATCGGCTAATTTCATGAACTCTTCTTTTTTGGCATCTGCTTTAAGTAAAGTGTGGTCAATCATATTTGCTAGTTGTGTTGGTGTTAGGTTGAATGTCATAATTCACCTCGTTTAATATATTTGGTAGGTAAATTTTACCACTAATCCATTTTGAGTGGTATAGTTTAATTAACAACAATAAAATACGAGGAGGCAGGTCAATGTTTTGGAGAATGAAACGCTATTTCAGAGAACGTGAAGAAACGAAAGCCGCAAGAAAAGTTTGTAAAGTTTATGGGCATCAATGGGAAACGGTTCGAGATAATCCCCAAATGATTGTGCCTGGAAACTCCAATAAAAATTTCCCCGTGCGAGTTTGGTCGGCTAAAAAAGCAATTAATGTCACTAGCTGTAAAAGATGTGGTGAAATTGCAGGTCAAAGAGGGCATTTTCCTGGATTGAGATGGTAAAAAGATGAGTCATACGATGCTATTGAAAGGAAAATAATTATTATGAAAAAAAGAATAATCATTGCAGCATTTGCCATATTTTTATTGATTGGTGGCTACTTTTTCTATGAGAATACAAAACAAGTAGGCTATCTTCAAGCAGGTTATGTCCCCAATCAAGAGGAATATTTGTTAAATGGAGACTTCTATATTCAACTTATCAATCTTAAAGGAAATAAGGCATCTTATTTATTTGGAGATAAAGAAGAAAAAGGGAACTATAAAAAAACGGAAAAAGAAATCATCATTCATTTCCCAGAAGAAAAGATGGTGTTACAACGTGCGCGTAGTGGTGAAGGTACTTATGTAGATGTAAAAACAAAAATTGAATACGGGTTTTACAAAAAATAACTAAAAATCGAGCAGCCCAAAACATGACTGCTCGATTTTTAGTTATACAAGCTGTAAGTTAGGTGCAATCACTTCTTCAGGAACAAACACACCATCTTCATAAGAATATCGAATCATCCCACAATTTGAAAAGGCATCTTGATATTGTTTTTTATACGCTGAAAAATCTTCTGGTTGCAAATGAAGAACCGAAGCCAAAAACATCGCACTCGCCCCACCGTGAGATACAATTAATACATTTTCGTGACCGTCTTTTTGCATAATTTCATGTACAGTCTCACTCACGCGTTTGGTTGCTTGTTGCGTTGTTTCTCCACCAAATTGCTCATAATAAGTGTGAAAAATATCAAAATTCGGATGCAAATCTTCACTTTCCCCTTCATAACGTCCAAATCCTTTTTCTTTCAAACCTTTTAAGCGCGTATAAGGCATTTGATAATTCGTTACAATCTCCAAGGTATCCGAGGCACGCTCAGCAGTTGAACAATAAGCTTGATCAAAAGTAATATTGTTTTCTTCAAAATATTCTCGAACACGTTTTGCTTGGTTCATTCCTTCTTCGGTCAAAGGTGAGTCAATCCAACCTTGAATTTTGCGTAAAACATTAAATTGTGTTTGACCATGTCGCATTAAATAAAGTGTTTTTTTCATATAGGCTCCTATTTATCGTTTTAAATGTTTTGCCAAAAGCTCATAATCTTTTAGTGAAACGCTCGAGATCTTTTTCAAAAAGATTTCGAGCGTTTAAAAGAAAAAATTAGACCAGAAGAAAATCTTCCAGTCTAATTCAAACATGTCTAAAATTCTTTTACATTCTTCTTCCTAAAATAATGTAAATTAAACTTCAACAGCTGTTGGGTAGTTAGATTTCATTAACTCATCAACATAAGCGATTGTTTCAGGTTGGTTCGCTTCAATTTCAGCAATCTTTTGCGCAAATTGTGGCAAGAATTCTTTGTGTGCGTAAAGCATTTGGTCAAGTAATTCTTTTGCAATTGTTCCACCTGGCACTAATGGGTTAACAGTAAATGCTTGTAATGCAGCACCGTAGTTACCTTCGATAGCAGCACGGATAACAGTTTCTTCCATACCTTTCATGCCTTGTAAGATTCCACGAGCAGCAGGAGCAAAGTTACCCCAGTTGTAAGTTTCAACGCCGTGAGCTGTAACTTCACCAGAAACTTCAACAACACAGTCATAAGGAAGGTCGTTGATTGTTCCGTTGTTTTCAGTAGATACAACCATACGAGTCATTTTATCATTGTAGATAGATGCAATCATTTCACAAGCAGCATCTGAGTAGTGAGTTCCACCACGTTGCTCTAATTCTTTTGGCTTGTAGTTCAAGTTAGGATCTTTGTATAATTCAAACAAACGATCTTCCGTTGCTTTAACTACTTGTGCACGAGTTTGACCTTTTTTGAAGTCTTCGATAGAGTGCTCTAACATTTCGTCTTCTGAGTAGTAGTAACGGTGGTAACCACATGGAATCATACCTAAGTCTTTGATTTGCTCATAGTGGAAGCCAGCGTTAAAGATGTTTGCTAAGTGAGACTCTTGTTCTGATTTGTTGTAGTAAGCTTCGATTAACTCAGCAGTACGCTCTTTACCAGTTTTGTCCCATACACGGTGCCAGGTGGAACAATTGCAAAAGAATTACTTGACCAAATGCTTTACGCACACAAAGAATTCTTGCCACAATTTGCGCAAAAGATTGCTGAAATTGAAGC
>JAITWV010000071.1 GCA_031285105.1 Streptococcaceae bacterium
TTTCTACCTGTGGCTCCTAATACGATAAAACTATTAGATTGAAACAGTGCTGTTATGACATCTCCGGGATGTAATCGTATATTTTGTAGAGGATCTTGAATAACATTATTAAGAGGCATAGATAAAACTTTTCCGTTCCTGCTAATTTGAATAGTTGTTTTATTAACAGGTTGATTTACTCCGCCCACCATTGCTATAACGTCGAGTAGTCGTTCACCTTTGGGGGTCAGTGGTACTAATGTAGAATTCTTCACTTCTCCTACAACTGTAACAACAGATGTAACGTTACGCGTGACTCTAACTGTGACCTGAGGTTGATTGGCTTTGCGTGCAAGACGTTTTGTTATTTCTGCTTCAACCTGCTGTAAGAATCTTCCTGTAACCTTAATTGATCCGGCAAAGGGAACTTCAATTTGTCCTTGTTCATCCACAATTTGATCAGGAAGGGTAGTCAAAGTACTTACTACTGGCAAGCCTGCTGCTGTTCCAGTTGAGAGCGTTCCAAATAAAGTAGCCGGTGGTGTTTCCCAAATAGAAACTTGTAAGGTGTCACCTGAACCAACTCGGTAGCTTGGTAAGGTGTTATTACTCAATCCTTGAGCGAATGATAACTGAAACTGGGTTGCTGCAATCTGCTGAGTTACCGTGCTATCAATATCAATAACGGGAATAGGTAAGGCGATTGAATCATTTTCTACATTGGCTATTGCTTCTACCTGAGTTCGACTAGCACCTGAAGCTGGAAGTGTTGGTGAAATAGACGAGCATCCTGATAATAATAGCAGCAATACTATAATCCATTGTTTCTTAATACTTAATTCCATTTAGTCACATAAATTCTGATATATTACAGAATCATTCAAATTATATAATCTACGATGTGTTTAAATATGTATTTAGAAACTTGTAACAAATATAGAAAATTTTTGAAAGAATCTACTAAGTTCTTCAAAATCAATACTCAGGCAAGTTTCTCAAATTGCATTCAAACAATAAACTGTTAACAGTTATAGTAAACATCTAAGTTTTCATAGCATGTATTGTCACTCTTAGAGATAAATCTTATGTACATACGCAAGTGCATCAATATAATCCTAATATAATAATTATATTAACTATCAATAATAAATTACATTTGGATTTTTTAAAAGTGAAATAAAATAATTAATTTGATAATATTCTTTTAAAGACGGAGCATATAAATTTTTTATTTTTAATACTCCCCACCTAATAGCACTTTCTAATTTTTCACAATCCAATACCCCAAATAACCACTCATGTTCTTTTATTTTCAGGGGTTCTGTATTTAATGCTATGAATAATGATGAATCATTTTTATGCCATAGCTCTTGAGCAATTATAGTTGCATTTTCTAACTTGCTCTCATCAGGAATAAAAAAAACTGCCATTTGTATTGGATTTGGTTTATACATTAATAATTTTTCATTGTAATAAGGTATATCAAGGTCACTTGTGTTAATGTTTTCAATATTAAATTCTGCACTCCAATAACACTTAGTTTCAAGATCCGTAAAATGAATAGGTCTAATAATTTCACTTAATATTTTACGATAATAAGACGTATGTGGTATTATTGGAGCAATAAATTTATTTGAAACCCATATTGGAAATGAAGAACTAGAAATCCCACAGATAATTTTTACTTTACCATTAAGTTTAAAATAATGTAATAAATAAGGAAGAGTTATAGAAAGACTGGAATCTAGTACTATGTAGCATTTAATACTTGCTAACATATCTGGCTGAATAGTCATCTCGAATGGAAGTAAAGCAGTAATTTCTATATCTGTCACTCCCCATTGTTTTAAATATTCTGCATAATCATAAACCTGAATTCCAGTAGAACGAATAAAATCACATAACCGCTCAAAAATTTCCGGGGAACATCGATAATCTCCTTTAATGACAAGAATATCATCTTTATTAATATGCTCACTTAAAAGGTTTATTAAGGCATGGATAACAATATCATATGGTATTTGATATGAACCAACTTGCCAATAACGCAAAAAGAGTATTGCAGTAGCTTTAATAGGATCCCGCTGCTTACTTTTTATATAATTACTAGAAATATGAGAGTAATAGTCAAAAACTGATTTCCATGGTATTATGCCAAGCGTTTTAAGTGATGGGTTAAGAAGAGCGCCATGTTCTTCAACTAGCTGTTCAAATCCTGAATAAAAAATTCCTTTGGGATTCCTTCCCATATAAGTGTTTTTTAGAACAAAATTAGGAAGTCCATCTGAGTACAATGCCAGATCTACATCAGGTAAAGAGTCGGCTATTTTGCGATAATCATTTTCCTTGGAAAAAATATGTACAATCAACATTTGAGGCCGCTTCGTGGCCAATTGCAAGAAACTATCTAATTCAGTAGACAATAATATTTCTATTACCGAAGAAGATAACTTAGCATGTGTTATAATAAATTGTTGATGATCATAAGTAAATAAAATTGTTTTTACTTTCAGATGCGTATCTAAAAAGTCAGCTAAAGAAAGTGCGAATGTGAGAAAAACAAGGTGATCTATTCCAATTAAAACATAGTTACCAACTTTATTAATTTTTTCAATAGTTTCTGAAATATGAAAATTAGAATTAATTTTACTATAGTGTTCAGGTGAATTTGATAATGAATGAAATATAGATTTCAAGTCCCCATGATCAATCAGATCTTTCGTATAAGATTCTAAACCTTCCTTATCTGGTTCACGTCCTAAAATACCATGGTACGCATGTATTACTAATTGTTCTGCATATAGGTTGGCTTTCTTTAAAAATTCTT
>JAITWV010000082.1 GCA_031285105.1 Streptococcaceae bacterium
AGGAAGGCAAACAACAATAGCTTTCAGCCCAATTTTTACTGGATACTGAAAGCTATGATTGAGCATTTTTGTCCACTCTTAAGTGAGCGAAAGTGGGTAGTTTTAAGTTGACATTTATATATTAAGAACATGCACGAAATAATCAACACTTTTATCGAAGAAAAGCAGCTAGAAAACCTTTCCAACTTAACCATTAATTCGTATAGGGGTGACCTAAAAAAATTCAATGATTTTTGTTCGCAAAATAATTTAACTTTAATAAACGGACTAAACGAATATTCAAAGTTTTTGGAATCCACCACTGAATATTTATCTACCACTAAAAGTCGTAAACTTGTGACTATTAAGCTATTTCACAAATATCTGATTCGAAATAATTTAATTGCTTATCGCGAATTGCCAAGCGTGAAAATAAGAAAAGAGAAACGGCTTCCAAAAACAATCCCATTAAAGGAACTTCGGAAACTTGTTGAAATTGTTGAAATTATTCCTCAAAGCCCAAGTAAAATTCGCGATCAAACCAGAAACCGCGCAATGATGCATTTGCTAATTAGCTTAGGGCTTCGAATATGCGAAATAAGAAATCTAAACGTTACAGACTACAATCCAAAAGATGGGCAAATCACAATATTTGGTAAAAACAAAAAAGAACGCGTTTTATTTCTCATAGATGCAAATGATCGAACAATCATCAAAAATTATCTGAAAATTCGAGACCAATATAATCCAAAATCAACAGAAAATGCTTTTTTCTTAAATAAATATGGTCAACGGTTTTCAATTTATGGTATTGAGAATATTTTCTTTAAATATCGTGATAAAGCCAAGATAAACAACACCTCTACTCCTCATCATCTACGCCATAGTTTTGCAACTGAATTGCTTAACAATGGAGCGAGTATACGTGACATACAAGAGTTATTGGGACATTCCAGTATTACTACAACAGAAATTTATGTGGAAGTGTCGTCTAGGCGTAAGAAAAAAGTCTTATCCAAATTTGGTGTAAAAAAGTTCAAATAAAGATTTAGTATCGGTTCATAGTAAAAAAGGCTTTGCCAAAAATATGACAAAGCCTTCAAACTAATCTAAAAATTGTGAACCAATCGTAATCTTCTTCAAATCCTCCTCCTGATTTTTCCGCATATCTTTGGTCACTTGCTGATAAATTTCGAGTGTAGTTTTAGAATCTTTATGCCCCACCCGATCCATAATCTCCTTCAATTGCCAACCACGTTCCGCCAGCATTGAAATATGCGTATAGCGGAAAACATGTGATGTGATATGTTTATTGAAATCTGGATAACGTTCTCTAATCATTTCATCCAGACTTCCTCCACTCCGAGAAGCTTTATTATTGAAAAAACCAGTAAATAAGTTAGGAGTAATTGGTGTCCCCATATTATTTTGAAAAATATAATCCGTAAAAATGAAATTTCTAAATGGATACCAATAGCAGGTATCCTTATCAACCATCATAAATTGAACATATTCTTGACGTTCTCTATTTTTTTGAATTCGCTTTAGAATGATTTCTAGACAAATCGGATTCAACACAACTATTCTATTAGAACTTAAAGTCTTTGTCCCACCTGTCTGAAACTCAACCTTTTTCAATCCTTGAGAAACTAAATTTTTCCGAACATGAACACAATTATTTTCAAAATCTACATCTTCTGGGGTTAATGCTCCCAATTCTCCAATACGTAAACCTGTATGAAGTAAAAAAACTGCCGAATCAAAGTAAAATTCAACCCTTGAATTTTCTCGTGTAGTCACCTCATACAAAATCTCAAGCATCCAATCTATTTCCTGTCCTTCTAAAAACTTAAATTGTTTTTTCTCATAAAGCATTTCAAAACGCTCTTTTGGTACTTTTAAGTTCAAATAATGCATAGGGGAGACGCGTATAATTTCGTTTATCACGCCAAATCCAAAAATCTGTTTCATAATATTTCTAACTTTAGATAAAGTGCTATGCGAGAGGGGATGTCCTGTTTGTAGTGCTTGAGCATCTCGTGTAAATTTATTCCATCTGTCTTGAATGTATAAAGGAGAGATTACTGAAAGCAAAATATCGTCTGGAATCATTCTAGGCATAACGGTTTTCAGAATAGAACGATTGGTTTTGGTTGATTGAACTTTAACTGTTAAGGCCCAACTCTCAAACCACTTCTCTTTTAATTGTCCAAAAGTTACAACACCTCCAGCTTTTATAATTCTTTCTTTTTCGAGTGTTCGATTCACTCGATCTATCAATAAACGTTTTGCAGTTTTCTCACTTGAAATTTTATAAGTTGACCAATTCACAGAGACCTTTCTGGCTTTTCCTGTGTTTGGATCAGAAAAATGAGCAAATGTTTTATTGGGTTTCTTATTTTCATCATATTGATTTGTAAACTTCAAATCATCAATGGAAACATCTGTTTTCATAAGTTTATCCTTTCAATCTAACTGACCAATGCATAGTGATTCGTGTTGTCTATTTAACCATAAAGTTCACGTTTAATCAGCTTCTTTTTCAGGAAAAATAACAACTTTAAATCCGTTGTTTGTAGATGTTGAAAATAATAATACTTGTACTATAAATATCATTATCCATCTCACTAGAATACAAACCACCAAGCTGTGCAACTAATGTTTGGATATTTCTTGTGCCAATGCCTTCTTTCAAGCGATTTTTCCTTTTGGATATTTCTTTTGAATCAAATGAATTTTGAACTTGGATAAACAGTTGGTTTCTTTGCTGTTTCAAGACTAAGGAAATAAATTATGAATCCCTCTTTTGCCTTAAACAAGCCTGTAAGGCATTATCTATTAAATTACCTACAACAATTGCAAAAAAATCCGTATTCAGTTGAACCTTTTCGGAAATAAATATGTCGTGATTGAAGCGAATATTATTTTCCTTAGCTACTTTTATTTTCTCATTCAAAAGATAATTTAGTATTAAATTAGGGGTATAGATTGTCGTTGGCTTTTGGATGGACTTGGATAACTTTTCTAAATTTTTTTGTACCTGTAAATAGTTTTGTTCTTCCATTAAGCCTAATAGAAC
>JAITWV010000138.1 GCA_031285105.1 Streptococcaceae bacterium
CACAGCAGCCACCACCACCTGAACACCAGACCGCAGCCCAAATGCGAAAACTCGTAAATGAAGAAAGCCTTAACGTTATACTTATTTCACAAACTTCAAATCAATTACGATGTACTAAAGAATAAGTTAATACAAAGGATAATCTAACATTACTTTTCCATCTTCTGTATTTAAATTTTCTTGCTTCAACGTTTCAAAAGCCGATTGATCAAAATGCAAATGGAAGGTCAATTCTTCTTTATCCAAAGCATTCAATAAAGTTTCCTGAGCAGGTGCACTTAATTCGTTAAAGTAAATCTTAATTTGATCATCTGTCAAGCCATCTAAGCCCATAACTAAAGAACTTTCTTCGATGAATTGCAACAAATCAGATTGTCCTTCATCCATCATATCTTTTAGTGAGTTCGCAAATGCATCAACTACGCCTTTTTCCAAACCAATCTTTTCATCAAAAGGAATAGTTACTAAATAATCCTCTTGTTTTATACTTGTTTCCTTTGATTTTCCATAAAAAATGGCGGAATCTTCAAACTCAATCACGCCTTCTTTTGAAACAATCGCATGTTTATCTTCAAAATCAATATTGTGTGGATTTTCAGCAAACAAGCGAATAGAAGTTTTTATCGTACGGTCTTTTTTTGACCAGTCTAAAGCAAATTCATACTCCCCCATTGTTTCTTCTAATGTTTTTTCTAAATAAGTATATAAATTCTCAGTTGACATTTTCTTAATTTCCTCCAGTTGAGTTTTTCTTAATTCTACCATGAATATCAAGAAATATGCTAAAATTAGGAAGTCGAATATAAATGAAATGGAGAATTTTAATGGAACAAAAATATGCGATTATTCTAGCTGCTGGTAAAGGCACGCGCATGAAATCAAAATTATACAAAGTCTTACATGAAGTTTCTGGAAAAACAATGGTTGAGCATGTCCTAACCCAAGTTGAAAAAACAAATCCTACTGAGATTGTCACAATTGTCGGTCACGGAGCAGATTCTGTCAAAGCCAAATTAGGCAAGCGTAGTGAATATGTCTTACAAGAAGAACAATTAGGAACAGGTCATGCGGTTTTACAAGCCAAAGATTTGTTAGCCGGTCGCAAAGGCACAACAATTGTTTTAGCAGGAGACACACCTTTATTAACGGCTGAAACAATTGCTAACTTATTTGAATACCATGAGCAACGTCAATCTTCTGCTACTATTTTAACAGCTAATGCTCCTGATCCAACTGGCTATGGACGAGTTATCCGTAATCATATTGGTGTGGTTGAGCGTATTGTTGAGCAAAAAGATGCAACACCAGAAGAAGCACGTGTAACAGAAATTAATACTGGTACATATGCTTTTGATAATGAATTGTTATTTGAAGCACTAGAGTCTGTAAATACTGATAATGCTCAAGGTGAATATTACTTGCCTGATGTCATTGAAATTTTGAAAAAACAAGGGCATACTGTTTCAGCTTTTCAAATGGATAACTTTGAAGACTCGCTTGGTGTTAATGACCGAGTGGCACTAGCTGAGGCAAATCAAATCATGAAACGTCGTATTAATAAATTCCACATGACTAATGGTGTAACTTTAATTGATCCTGAGTCGACTTATATTGAGTCTGATGTGGTAATTGGTAGTGATACGATTATTGAGCCTAATGTGATGTTAAAAGGCAAAACAGTGATTGGTTCGGATGTCTTTGTTGGAGCAAATTCGCAGATTGTGGACTCTACAATAGAAGATAACGTAAAAATTCGCGCTTCGGTTATTGAAGAGTCAATTGTTCGCAATGGTGCAGATGTTGGTCCAATGGCTCATCTTCGTCCATTAGCTGATATTGGTGAAAATGCCCATGTTGGAAACTTTGTGGAAGTCAAAAAAGCAACACTTGGTCAAGGTTCAAAAGCCGGTCATTTGAGCTATATTGGGGATACGGTAATCGGTAAAGAAGTAAATATCGGAGCTGGTGTGATTTTTGTGAATTATGATGGCAAGAATAAATATACTTCACAAGTGGATGATTATGCGTTTATTGGGTCTAATGCGAATATTATCAATCCAGTTCACGTTGGCAAAAATGGTTTAGTTACAGCTGGTTCAACCATTACTGAGGATGTTCCAGAAGAGGCATTGAGCTTTGGACGTGCGAAACAAGTAAATAAAGATGGATATGCCCCACGTTATCCTCATTATAAGAAATAGATTAGAATTAAGAGCTAGAAATTTTTTTCTGGCTTTTTTTGCGTATTTATATAGTAGAGGTATTTTTTTGCTCTGAATTAAAATCATGTATAATGGAGGTAAAAGAAATGGAGTTGCGACAAATGAAGGAAAAGAAAAAGCACATGACTTTAGAAGAATTTGAACAATTACCAGAAAATGTAAAAGCCGAGTTTGATGGGGAAACGGTGACTTTTTTTAGCGCACCTTCTACGTATCATCAAGAAATTTCTGCTAATCTTGAACGTGCTTTTTATGAATATTTAAAGGAATTACCGTGTAAGATTTTCGCAGCGGTTCAAGTTAAGCTCTTCAAAAATAAAAATAAATTTCGTATTCCTGATTTGCTCATTTTATGCGAAAAAAAGAAAATGAGCAAAAATCAAATCATCGGAGCACCTGAATTGATCATTGAAATTGTTTCCCCAGAGTCAATTAAACGCGACTATATTGAAAAATTGGCCGAGTACAACCAAGCAGGCGTGAAAGAGTATTGGATTGTTGACCCTTTATCCAAAAAAGTTACCTTGTATAATTTAGAAACAACCGAGAATTTTTTGATGATTTTTGAAGAGGATATGACTTTACATTCATTGATTTTTGGGGAATTTTCTATTTCTTTGGTTGATATTTTTGCTGAAAAACTTTGGTAAATATAAAAAAATGAAGCTAAGCATGTAGTGCCTTAGCCTCATTTTTTCTATTTAACTAACAATCTTATAATAAACCCGAGCTGTCAATCGATAAACCATCGTATAAATGACCGCAAAAACCATCACGGTTGCAATTGTACAAAAAAC
>JAITWV010000137.1 GCA_031285105.1 Streptococcaceae bacterium
TGGTATGCCTGAAGCAAATTCTAAGCCGCTTAATGAAAACTCAGCTGCAATTTTACAAATATCAATTAGTTCACACCCTGCTTGAGCGATTAATTTTTTATTTTCTACTTTATATTCAGTCATATCTGTTAACATCAAAACAAAACCACGAATTCCACCATCACGGACAATTAAATTACTAGCATTACCTAAAACTAACCACGGAATATTTTCTTTTTGTACAAAATGAATAACTTGAATGACTTCTTCTTTTGTCTTTGGAAACACCAATACATCCGCAGGTCCACCAACTTTGGTAAATGTATAATTTTTTAAAGGCTCATCAAATAAAATTTTGATTGTTTCTAATTCGTTTAAAATAAGTTGTTTATCTATTTTCACAAAAAATCTCTCCAATTGTCTTCTTATCTCTTCAAAATTATTGCTTTTCGGTACATATATTCAAGTGGGGACAATTTGGCGTTCATATCCACTGAATGTTTATTTTGGTAATAAGTACTAAGTGGCAACATTTTTTCAATTCGTGTACCTTGCTCATTTAATCTGCCTAATTTTACAACATTTGGGTCTGCTGTAATTTCGTAGCGTTTTTCATCAATATCAAAATACAAACCAAACATATTCGCTGACTTGGCTAAGCGAACATTTGTTGTTGCTGTTTGTGAAAATTCATCATCATCAAATAATAAATTCCTACCCCAACGAAAAATCTTTCTTGTCCCAGCACCATTTGCATATTCCCATTGATCTTCACTTAAAAGAGTGGCGTTAAATTTTTGTATACGCAAGATATTTTCTTCTAAGGTCATTTCTTCATGCAAACAAACAATATAAATATCCTCATCTTCCCAGTATTCTAAGAAATATTCACCCTCTTGTAACACTCGTTTGGGTTGTGAAAAATCTAAAAAATCTTCCAAACTTAAACTTGGGAATAATTCTTCGTTAATCTTTTCAGCAAATGGTAAATATTTATCCACTTCACCATGAAATTCACCAGTTAAAGGATTAATCCAACCGATATACACGCAACTTGCAGGTAAGGCATGTTTGCCAACAATCATTGGTGGAATCGTTACTTTCCTTAATGAGCTAGTGTGTTTATTGATGTATTGGTCAACATTTTCAATAGAAGAAAGTTCCGGATTATTGGTGGGAATATTGACCATTTCTGAAAACGATAATGCGCCACTACCAGATTCCCAACCCAAAATAACATCCTTTTGTCCGGGAATAAACACAAAAGATTCATCTAGTAAGTTAAATTCAAAAGTGGTATTTTTCACGCCACTTAATTCAAATGTTTTTAATTCAACATTTGAAATTTCAAGTTCTGGCGAAATAAATTCACTTTTAATGTATTCAAATAGTTTATACTTATTTTCTTCGTCTAATAATTTCCACTGTGGATTGAATAGTTGATTAAAAAAATTCAAATCGCTTTCACCTCGATTATTCTTTGATGCAATCAAGTAGTTTTAGCCTTGTTTGCATCAACTTCAATTGCGCTTACTAGGGCGTGTATTAAAACTATTAGTTCTAATAGATTGAGGCTGATTTTTTCGCAATCGAGACAAAATGTTTAGCTTATGTGGTGCATAAGCTAAACATTTTAACGAAGAGTGCGGAGAAATCAGACTTGATATATTGTTTTAGATAGTTTTAATACGCGCCCTAAATAGTCTGTTTTATTTAATATGTTTGTTTTTTCGATTTACGCTTAGCACGATCACTTGCTCGACGCTCAACTTTACGTTTTTGTTTATTCTTTTCAGCAACTGCCCATTTAATTTTTTTCTTGTAACCTGGTTTAATTTTTTTCTTTTTCTTTTTCATTAAACCAATCATTTCAATATCAAGTTCGTCTGCTTTTTTTGTACGTTTTTCACGACGTTTACGGTCAAATGAGTCAACAATTTCACCGTCTTTAATTGCTTTAGGTTCAAAAGTGATACCCATTTTTTCAATTAAAGAAACAGCTTCATCGTCACTTGGTTCATAAAGAGTAATTGCGGTACCACTTAATCCTTTACGACCGGTACGACCTACACGGTGAATGAAAAATTCTAAGTCATTTGGAATTTCCGCATTAATAACATGTGAAACACCTTCAATATCAATCCCACGAGCAGCTAAGTCAGTTGCCACAACATATTGATACTCCAAATTTTGCACTTGTTTCATGATACGCTTACGCTCACGAGGCTGAATATCTCCATGAATTTTGGCAACTTTTAATCCTTGCGCTTTTAAATAATCACTAATTTCATCAACTCTTGTTTTCGTATTAGCAAAAACAATCGCTAAATAAGGATGACCAATTGTTAACAGATCAAAGACTAATTTATTTTTATCTTGACCTTTTGTGGAAATTAACCAGTTATCAATCGTATCTGAAATCACTGCCTTAGCTTTAATTTCTTCTTGATGTGGACTTTCCATGTATTTTTTCAAGAATGGTTTTAATTTTTCGGGAATCGTTGCTGAAAAAACGAGCATTTGTAATTTATCAGGCAAGCGTCCGTCAATTTGATCGACTTCATTTAAAAAGCCCATATCTAAAGTCATATCTGCTTCATCTACAACAAATTGCTTGGCTGTATGCACAAATAACGCTTGTTCATTCATTAAATCCAAAATGCGTCCTGGTGTCCCGATGACAATATGTGGTTGCTGATTTTTTAGTTTATCAATTTGACGTTCTTTGTCTGTTCCACCTACAAAATTACTGACACGAATCATCGGCTCAGAAAATTTCGCCATTTGAGCAGCTGCATTATAAATTTGAGTAGCTAACTCACGACTTGGTGCGGTAATGACCACTTGTACTTCGTTTAATTCAGGATTGATTTTACTAATTAATGGCAATAAGAAAGTATGTGTTTTACCACTTCCTGTTTGTGATTGCCCAATGACACTTCTTCCTTTTTTAATAATTGGAATTAAGCGCTCTTGAACGGTTGTTGGCTCTTTAAAATTGATCTCTTCAAGAGCTGTATATATAAAATCTTTAAACTCAAATGTTTTAAAATTCATTCTTTTTTCTCCTTTAATTATGGATATTCACAACATTATACCACTTTAGCCAAGAAAACGACACAATCTATTAAGGTCTTGGGCAAGCGTCTGATAGATGTTCGCTTCATTTTCTTCTTTATTTTTCATCAGAATTCGAGCGTTTAATAAAAGGATTTTTTCTAAATAAAAAATACTCTCAAAATTCCTTAACCACCGAATCCCTTGTTTAATATGAATTTGACTTTCCGAAAATTGCCCAAGAGCGTATAAAAAATCACTAAAATAATAAAACAAAATACTCAGTTCTGCTTCTTGAGACTCTTTAGGCAAAACATGAATGCTTTCCATTGCTTTATAAAAATCATTTTGCGCTAATTCAATCAAATTCATCTTGTAATATGCCTGAGCACGAATTGCCAAAATCATCAATTCAATAAAAGAAAGCTGTTTTTTGGAAGAATAATAAGATAAATCAAGTGCCTGAGTGACAATCTGAGTGACTTGTTTATAATCTTTATCTAATTCTAGAGTCAAAAATCCTTCAAAAAAAAGAAAAATCTGCTTTTCTTTAACGGTTACTAATTTAGAAGAAATCGCAGAATCTTCCATTGTCTCTTTCAATAAATTAATGTCTTGAGAACGAAAATAAACCCAAAGCAATTCAAAAAAATCTTGTACTTCTCTAGTTTCTTTTTTAGCATAAGAAAGTAAGTTATCCATACTAATCTCTAGTTTGTCACACAATTTTTTTAGCACAAGAACATTTGGTATTTCTTCACCCGACTCAATTCTAGACAAAACAGATTGTGAACAAATGCCATTAGCTAGTGCTTTTTGTGTTAATTTTCTTTCTTTACGATAAACTTTGATAACTTTGCCAAACTCAATCATTGCTTATTTACCTATCCATATCTATGTAAATTTGTATTGTTTCTTTCATTTTATAATAAAAAAAATAGAAAGCCAAAACATTGTGCTTTCTATCGTAATTATTTGCACTTAATGGAAATATCTATTGTTCAAAATGTTCTTGAGTTGCATTCCAAACTAGATCACTCACTTGAGAAATGTAATGAAGCGCATTAGCCTCACCGCCCATTTCATTCGTCATCACAACTAATATGTACGGGTTTACACCATCAAATATACCCATATCATTAAAAAATGTTTCAAAAGAACCAACTTTGTGTGCCACATGCCCTATTGTAAACGAAGCTAATTGATGTTTCATTAAGTGAATATAAAAAGATTATTTTACTATCTTTTTTTTCGTTTCAAATTATGAAAAATATTTGCAAAATTTCGGATAATCTTTTCTATTTTTTGAATTCTATCTCAAATCACATTAAAATCTAAAGTGCCAATTAGGGAATCTTTATAAAATGGGGAGGTGAAAAAAATGATTATCATCTACACTGCACCAAGTTGCACCAGTTGTCGTAAAGCTAAAGAGTGGTTAGATAATTTTGACATTCCATATATTGAACGAAATCTAGCGAAAGAAAGTTTGAGTATGTTGGAACTTCAAAAAATATTAATGATGACCGATGATGGTACACAAGAAATTATTTCACAGCGAAGTAATGCTTTTCGTGATTTACAAATTAACATTGAGGAGATATCTATTTCAGAATTATTTCATGTACTTCAAGACAATATCGGTTTACTCAGACGTCCCATTATGATTGATAATAAACGTATTCAAATCGGTTATAATGAAGATGAAATCAGACGTTTTGTACCAAGAAAATTGCGTAAATTAGAAATGCACTATGCGCGAATGAAAGCAGGAATTTAATATGAATTATGCTTAGAAGAAGAGAATGCAGATTGTTCTCTTTTTTTTTGAGGGTATTCATAGTATAATGAGTAGAAATCTGAAATGTTAGAAGGTGAAATGATGGAAATGGAACGCGTTAACGAAAATACAATTCGTTTATCAATTGATCAAGATGATTTGAATATAAGGGGTATTAATTTTTTTGAAATGATGCTAAATCAAGGGGAAGTGGAGAATTTTTTCTTTACGATTTTAGATGAAATTGACGAAGCGGAAAATTTTGCTAATTCAGATATGGTGTCCTTCCAAGTAATTCCACATGCTCAAGGGCTGGAAGTATACATTACAAATGGTACACCCAATCCAATTTCCATGCAACAAATTCAAGAAAGAATCCAACAGCTACCAGAAGGTGCACAAGGGATTTTAGATATGAGTTTTGAGAAAAAAACAGCTGAAGAAATTGAACTTGAAAACGTAGAAATGTACCCTAAAGATTTTCGTTCAGTCATTTATTTTGCTGATTTTGAACAGTTAATTACCTTAGCCAAAAACATTCGTTTAACTTCCTCTAATGCACGTTTATTTTCTAAAGATGATGCTTTTTATTTATTGCTTGAAAACTATGGTGATGAACAAGTGGAAATTGATTTTCTTGAAGATACTGCTAAGCTTTATGAATACGGTGCCCACTCAAGAGTTAAACCAGACATTTTAATTGAACATGGCAAGCAATTAATCGGATTTGAAGCATTAGATGTTTTGAAAAAGAATTTTAAAAAATGAGAATGAGTTTACAATTTACTAAAACTTAAGTAAATTGTAAACTTTTTTCTTTTTTTTGTCTTTTTTTTGCGTATTTATATAATAAGGGGGTGAAATATAGATGCTTATTGCAAAAACGATTCAAGGTGAACTTATCAATTGCTTTAAATTGCCTAATCAAGAATTAAAAACTATGAAACAAGATTCTTTCTTTTGTCCAAGCTGTGGTGAAAAAGTGAAATTAAAAATTGGAATTGTCCGCATTCCTCATTTTGCTCATTTATCAGGAAGTCAGTGTGTCGCCTTTTGTGAAAATGAAAGTCCAGAACATTTAGAATTAAAAAGAATCATTAGTGATTGGAGTGATGAAATAAAACTTGAGGTGTATTTTCCTCAACTCAAACAAAGGCCTGATGCACTATTAAATAAAATTTGTCTAGAAATTCAATGTTCCTCTTTATCTATTGAACGATTGATTGAGCGAACAAATAATTATAAAAGACATGGATATCAAGTGCTTTGGCTATTAGGTCATAAGTTCTCCTTTAAAAAACGTTTATCCTCACTTCAACGCTCATTTATGAATTATTCTAATGCTTGTGGTTTTTATTTATGGTTTTTAGATTTGGAGAGTCAAACATTGATTTTGAAATACCATATTTCAGAAGATTATCTTGGTAATTTATTTTACCATGAACAATTTTTCCCCTTTTTCCAAGGTGATTTATCCGAAATATTGAATTATCCTCAAAATGGTATCTTCAAACAGCATCTAGATTTCATCCCCGTTGATATGTTGAAAAAATTTCATCAAAAAAATTGGCATGGGGTCTCTGGAAGAAGCGAACATTATTTGAAAATGCAGGCTCATTTATATCAAGAACGAGAAAATTTATTACAATTGCCTAAATATTATTATTATCCAGGTTTAAAACCGATATTTGCTAAAAAAGACTTTTTATTATGGAAACTTCATTTGTTTCAACTATTAGAAGGTGGCGTTTCACTAAAAGAAGCAATTTATCAACTGTTTCGTGTCAATTTAGCAACTTATCACATGCCTAATATTCGCCAAGCAGATTTATTTATGGATTTTATTATTGAAGAATTACTGGCTCTGAAAACATTAAATTTATTAATTGAAAAAGAAAAGCGATTTTATCTTATTAAATGTAAAACTAGGCATCTAATTCCTTATGAGCATGACTGGCAGAAAATTCCGAAAGTTTCTAGTCAATTGCCCAGGAAATTATGTTAGAATATTCTTATAACTTAATAAGAGGTGAAAAGATGAGTGAAGTAAAACAATTACCAAAACGTGAAGAAGTTCGCTTAGAAGATACTTGGGACTTGGAGAAAATCTATGTAAATACCGAAGCATGGGAAGCAGACTTTAAAAAATTAGAAGCAATCATTGCTCAATCAAAAGAATTTCGTGGGACTTTGGCTGAAAGTTCTGAAAAGCTATTAGTAGTCATTAAATATTTTGAGCAAGTCTATCGTTTAGCTGAAAATGTCTATGTTTATGCACATATGAAAAATGATGAAGACACAGCCAATGCAACGTATCAAGCATTAAACGCTCGTGCAACATCAATTA
>JAITWV010000140.1 GCA_031285105.1 Streptococcaceae bacterium
AAGTCATCTGAACTCTCCTTGTGATTGATGATTCTAGCATAACAGAAGGTGGTCTTGTTTAAAAACGGATTAGCTATAATTTAACTTTAGCAACTATTTTTGTAACTGTAAAGCCAAACACCTTTTATAAACCATGAAAAGCGCGAACTTCATCTACTCTTGCTTTTTGATGAGGGAGCAATTGACGAAAACTAGTGCCTTCCATTGCATAAACAAAAGGATCATACACGTCAGTCGTAATACCTGATAACTCTTCAACAATCGCATGAGAGCAAAATGGCACGTACTCTGGACTATAACCACCTTCATGTAAACAAAGCATGCGTCCTTGACAATATTGCTCGGCTAATTTTTTTACTTGAGCGGTCATTTGTTTATAAGCATCAGCTGAAAGCATCATTCGAGCTAAAGGATCAAACATATTCGCATCTTGACCAGCTAAAACGATAATCAAATCAGGTTGAAATTGATGAGTGGCTGGTAGAACAATTTGGTCGAAGACATATTCATAAACGGCATTTCCTGAAGCGGCTAGTAATGGAATATTAATGGTGTAGCCTTTTCCTTTTCCTCGTCCAATATCTTCCATATTCCCACGATCAATTGGATCTAAGCCTTCTTGATGAATCGAAATATACAACACACTATCATCCTCATAAAAAGCATCTTCTGTTCCATTGCCATGATGCGCGTCCCAATCAAGCACCAAAACTTTTTTAATTCCTAATTCTTTTTGAGCATATCTTGTCGCAATCACTCCATTATTAAACAAGCAAAAGCCAAAACCTTGATTACTTTCGGCGTGATGTCCTGGTGGTCTGGTTAAAACATAAGCATTTTCAATAATGGGATTTTCAATAACCGAACGCACTCCAACAATTGCACCACCGACAGCTAATTTAGCAATTTCATAAGAACCAATTCCAACAATTGCCGAATCGCCACTATCACCACCAGTCGTTTCACTCAAATGTTTCACGTTTTGAATATGTTCTTGCGTATGAAAATAGGTCAATTGTTCATTCGTTGCTTCAATTGGCGAAATCTGGTGTAATTGTTTCATTAAACCACTACGCTCTAGTAAATTTTTAAACCTTCTTTTGCTTTCCGGACTTTCAACCGAACCACTCACTTGCAAATACTTACCAGGAGGTTCAAACAAGACACCATCGCCTGAATTATGCCAAAAATAACTTTCATCATAAATAAAAGCTGTTTTTTTCTTCATTATATGTGCTCCTTTGTAGGATTAGATTTTCTAAATAATGGATATAAAATTGCCTCATTCGTAAATTTCATCGTGTCGCTATATGTATGGTAATCAAAGTGAGCATAAATACTTTTTTCATTGAATGGAGTGCTTGCTTCGAGATAAGTTGGCACGTTTTCTTGGTCAAACCCGGTTAAAGCAGCCGCTAATAAAGATTTTCCAATTCCTTTTCCTTGATAACTTTTTAAAGTGCCAAAACCGACTAATTGATAAAACGGAGTATTTTTTGGTTCATTTTCATGAGATTTACCAGCTACTTCATTAAATTGAGGAGCATATTGTAGGGCAACTTGGGCGATTTTTTCATATATACTTAAATCACAATCATGAGGCAACCATAAACATGCGCCGATAATTTTGTTTTCGTCTTTGGCAACAAAGGTTTTTGCTCCTGTTGATTCTAAGTAAACTTTGTAATATTCTTTTACTACTTTAAGACGATCTTTTTCATTATTCACACACCAGATAAAAAAAGCGTCATGAAAGTAAACTTCTGAGAACAATTCAGCTACTTGATTGATTTCTAAAGGAGTTATTTTTTGAATTATCATCTTGTTTCATTCCTTTCGTTTATATTAAAAAAACATACTAAGATTAGAAGAAAAACATCCGTTAATGTTTCTTTCCACTAATTTTAGTATGTTTTTTAAGCCGACGATGAGGCTTGAACTCACGACCCCCACCTTACCATGGTGGTGCTCTACCAACTGAGCTACGACGGCGATAACATAAATAATTTTACTGAAAGTAGTCACTAAAGTCAACAGATAATTTTTTGATTTTGACTTAAACCTTTTAAATTCCCTTAAGACTTTTTATTATATAATTAAATAGATTTCAGAAAACTGTTGAAAACGTTGCATTTTTTTTTATTTTCAAGTATATTATCTGAGTATGACTTTTGATGATTGGAGAAAAAAATGATGTCAACGAAAACATTTGAGCGTATTATGAAAGAAACTGAGGAAAATATCCAACAATTTTTGGACTCAGATTTATATAAAGGTGTAAAAGAAGTTTCGAGTGATGATGCTTCTGCTATGATTAAAGATTTTACCAAAGCTATTTTTGAAAAAGATGCACGCACACCAAAAAAATGGACAGGTGCTGCAACTTCTGAAGTGTTGACTGAGATGAATAGTGAAAATACTACCTTTTCTTCTGTCGTTTGGAATAAAATCGTTCCTGCTTTAAGTGCATATGTTCGTTTCATTAACGATAAAGGCTACATAAAAAATGGTGCTACGATTATTAAAGCGATTGAAAAGAATGTAGAAACTCTTGCAAATAATGCACCAACTCAAGAAATACTAGTTACTAATACTTCAACAACTAGCGCTTTTGCTGATTGGCCAACACCACAAAAACGAGTGCCTATGTATATTGTTGAGCGTAATGAGAAGAAAAAAGCAAATAAGATTAATAAATTTTTGAAAAATCGTAAAAAGAAATAATAAACAAAACGAAGATGTCCTTTACTAGGATGTCTTCGTTTTGTTTATTATTTGCACTGAATACACTTACGATTTAGTACATCGTAAGTTAATTGGAGTTTGTGAAATAA
>JAITWV010000142.1 GCA_031285105.1 Streptococcaceae bacterium
TAAATGCTCGATAATAATTATCATCCTTATTTGTATTAAGAATGGTTAGACTAAGTTTGTCGTACTCTCCTGGGTACATCATCACAACTGGTACTCGATCAAATACCTGATGCATTTTATTTAAAATTGAATGTGCTCTTACTAAAGGGTAAAGTTCTCCAATACCTGTTAAGATTACAACAGCTTTTTTTGGAGTCTGTTCATTGACATACTCAAAAAAGATGTTGTTTTCTTCTGCTTGATCCATTTTGAGTAGACGTCCAATACTTTCAATTAGTTTTTGCATTCCTCGTCTTTGTTCCATTTGATAAGCTTTTTCAGTGAAACCCCGTTCTTCAAGATAGTCCAACATAATCTTGTATAGATTAAACACTTTTACCTCATAGTCTTTATTTGTCCCAACAACCTGTCCTTCAAGAGATTTGACATAGTTTCTTACCTCAAGCTCGTCTTTGGGGTTATAGTCAAAAATGTAGTACCCGACTTCGTTTCCAGTACCTTTATTTTGAAGAAAATCCTCTTTTTCAATTGTTTCGTTTAATAATTTTAGGTGTTCTCTTATATTCTTAGTTATCGAAATCGCCTCCTAACACTCTAGAAATTTCTGGATATCCATTTGAAATAAGCCAATTGTTCAATCTGGAATCCATGAACTTCGGCGTAATTAAATCATGTTCAGTCTCACTTTGAATCAACCCAGCTTCTGATAGGTATGTATGATAAACACCTGCCAAACGTTTTAAAGTGTATTCTTTCCAGCGTTTCATCTCATCTGATTCACGTTGCTTTTCTGTAAAAAAAGTACGGTAGTCGATTTTTGTCAATTTGAAATCTTGATTTTTTTGCTTAAAATAATAGACTTCTATCATAAAATCTTTAATAAGCTCATCCGTAATTAAAATTGTTGCGAAGTTAAGAAGTCGTTGATTATCAATATCTAGATTCTCAAAAAGGTTTATTACTTCTTCGTCTAAGAAAGATACCCTTCTTTTCACACCAAGAAATATTTCCTTTTTTCTAGAATTACTCACAGCCAAGAAAATATTTTCATCTTCATTTTTTTGTTTAATATCTGTATCGGATAATCCAAGTTTACGTAATTGTACGTATTGTTTAAATTCTGTTTGCCAAAATCTGCGTGATACTAGACCTGCAGAGTATTTTTTTTCCATTTAGTTCCCCCCTTAATAGTTCATGTTAGAGCTTTATAATAAAAAGACTGATAATTCATTAGGTATATTTTCCAACATTTTAACTTCAATTATTATTCATAACACTAATTATAATATTTATTTGAGATATTGCACTAAGTTTATTTGAATATCATTTGATTCTAAATGCAAAATGTTCTCAATAGATTTCATTTGTTTCGTTATTCAACTATTATTTTCCTCTCAAAAGATAATATTCCTCAAACTATTCCTTTTTCGTGCCACTCATCATCATTTCTTCCAATCTGATACCATGAAAGCAAAGGAGAGATGGCGATGAATAATTTATCTAAAACCAGAACACTACTAATAAAAGATTGGAAATACGACCAAAAGAAAAAAGGAAATGTCCTCGTCCGCTTTGCTATGCGTTATACACGACCACTAACCACACAATCAAGACTTAAATATCTAACTGATACTTACTCAAAAGGTTGGTTCACTACCAAAGCAACACCAACGGGTACAAACAACAAAGGCGAAAAACAGCTTCTCTTAACTGACATAAAGAATACTCAACTAATATCTAAAGTAACCAATCTATTAAACGAAAAAATAAAAAAATATGGAAAAATCATTGAAAAAGAGCGATATCGTGATGATTTAAAAACGGTTGAAAGTGTGCGCATTATTGATTTGACACCAAAAGTTGAAATGTTACTCAAGCAATATATTGAACGAAATGCCTTTCATATTAAATTCAATGCGAATTATTTAGATTTGGGCTATATTTTTACAAGGACTGCCACTCATGGAACAGCTAAACAAGGATTGCCATTTGTCCAAACAGAACTTTCTACCTTTTTGCGCGGTGGTAGCGTACAAAAAACAAAATTCAAAAATAATAATGGCCGTCCTTATCCCGATATTAACGAGCTAGTAGATTTTGGTCGTCCAATTCATATTCTCCCTCATATGTTTCGACATACTTTCGTTTCACTCATGGCGCAACGAACTACTTTATCCGTCATTCGTGAGCAAGTGGGGCATTCTGAGGACAGCAAAGAGCTTGAAAAAATTTATCTACATGTGACCAATAAAACGAAAGAACAAACCAAAAATGCCTTAATTGATTTAGAAAATTAGTCAGATTTTTAGTCATTAAATAACAACCAAAAACAATCCAAAATGCCTTTCAAACAACTTTCCAAACCACCAAATCAGTTAAAAATCAGTTATTTCCAATAAAATTACACAAAAAATCCCTCGAAACGTTGATTTCAAGGGATTTTATTAGTCTAAATTACTTAGCTACTGGGGAACGGACTTCATGATTAAATCAATGTTTTGTTCCCTAGTTTCCGACCTATTGTCGACATTAAAGAAAGACCCTTGGACAGTTTTCTTCTATATTAATACTTCAATATTTGCCCTACTCGAATTATGTTTGGATTGGCAATGTTATTATCCTGTTGAAGTCTTGCAACCGTTGTCCCTAATCTTGAAGCAATCCCTGAAAGAGTATCTCCAACTTTTACTGTATAGGTCCGTGTGTTTGGTGCATTAACACTTTTTAAAAACGCTTCTGACACCCAACCCTCGTTTTCAACTTCAATCCATGTTGTATTTCCATTGACGGACTGGGCATTTATTGCTTTTCTTGTTGCCCTGAATTTTGTCCCTAATGGCAACGTTGTTTTCCCACCAAACTTAGAATGCCCATGTAAACTACTAGCAGATGTTTGAGATTTACGCACATTTAACCCAGCGCTTGCCGTCACTTCATACCATTGCGAGATATTGACTAATTGTATCTGATGGACTCCTGGTGTCGTGACGATTACCGAACTTGGTGTGTTAAACAAAGCGATTTCCCCATTGCGACGGTTTACAAGTCCTTGCCACACGGTATTGCCAACCCTTGTATAATTCTTAAAGGAAGCGATAATGTTGCTGTCGCTCATATTCTTATCCCAACGGTCTTTAGCAAAGATGCCAGTGCCTAAATTCCAAGCAAATGAGACCAATGCATTGAACTGATTTTGGGTAAAGGAGCGTGTGAAATGATTTTTTACCGCATTTTCATAAGCAACGATTTGCTCTAAAAGACGCTTTTCTGCTTCAGCTGTGGACATAAACCAAGTCCCAACACCTTTGCATTGCGATAATGGACGAGTGAAGCCATAACCAATTGTACAAACGCCGTC
>JAITWV010000241.1 GCA_031285105.1 Streptococcaceae bacterium
TTTTGTAAAAAAATTCAATATACCTAAATTTTGACACCCTTAAATTGTGCTAGTAGTGAAAGGAGGTTAAAACCAAAAGAAATCATAGATGGCACTAAGGAAGTATTAAAAATTTGATTTGTCTTCATTTTCTTTAAAGTTCCTTATAATTCAAAAAAAGTTTCACGATTTACCGAACTTTTGGTATCTCCAAATCGTGTTAGTAGTGAGAGGAAATCAAACTAAGGAGGACATAGATGGACACCAAAGCAGTTTTAGAAAAAGTAAATGGTTTAAATAGCTCATCCACTTTGAAAAGATGGAAAAAACTAGCAGAGAATTTAACTGGTACAACCTTTAAAAATTTCACCGATTATATTTTTGATTATTCGGAATCTGATGTGGCGAAGTTTCAGATGGTCGCAAACTTGAAAACAGAGAGAGGATTAAAAAACGCAATCCTTATCGCATTTGGACAAGGGAATGAACCCTCAGTCCAAAATATTAGTGAATATCAAGAACTGGAAAACAAGATAACCTCTTTAAAATCTTCAAATGCTCTTTGTCAACTGGATAATCAAAGAACCATACAATCGCTCCAATTTCGGATAGCTCAGATGGAAAAACGATTGAATCAACTGGAAGAATTACCGAAAATCAAGAAAATGTTAAGGTAAAAATTGGTGCGTACGACAAGCGTTCAACGAGTGGGGAAATCGCGTCAGCGATTTTCCCCCACTCGATTGAACTGAATTTGCGATGTCGGACGATACCAATTTACCCTTAAAAATTTTCTTTAACCCCCTCTCTCTAACAGGGGGGTACAAAATCCCAGTTGGATAGGCACAAATAGTCCACAAGTGTTGATATTAAAGGGTTTTTCGTGAAAAAATGAATGTCGACTTTTAGGGCAAAAGGTTACATTTTGTGACACTACTCCGCCACTATGGTCACAGAGGTATTATTTGGTTTTTTAAAGACCTTTTATATACAAATAAAAACGACACTATTTTAATTATTTAAAAATCTTTCTGACGTTTACTGAACTTTTCCCTCTCCGAAAGGTACTAGTAATGAACAAAGAAAAATTTAAAGAGGGGTAAGAGGAAATGAAAGGAATAGAAATACCTATTTGGAAAAAAATGAATTTAACGATTGATGAAGCAAGTATTTATTCAGGAATTGGAGTACATCGTTTACGTGAATTGACAGATAGACCAGATTGTCCTTTTGTTCTTTACAAGGGAACGCATAAGATGATTAAACGAAAAGAATTTGAAGAATATAACTCCAAGTTAAAAGTTTTGTAGTTTACGCTAGAGCCTGAGCATGATATATTTTTCTTATCATATTAAGGCTCTTTTCTAAACTGAAAGGAGTTCATCAAATGAAAAAACGTAAAGATAACAAAGGAAGAATTTTACTGAAAGGAGAAAGCCAACGTCCAGATGGCAGATATATGTACCGTTATACCGATTTAAATGGTGTACGTTACACGGAATATAGTTGGCGATTAGTAGAAACTGACCCACTTCCAAAAGGCAAGAAATCAGAACTATCCCTGCGTGAGATTGAAAAACGAGTGGCTCAAGATTCATCTGATTTTATTACTTATGAAGCAGGCAAAATGAATATGAATGATTTGTTTGTGAGATATACAACGTTGCGAATGAAGCTGAACAAAATGTCACCAAATACTTATTTTAATTACAGCAGTATTTGGAACAAGCATATTAAAGACCACGGATTTACTCGTATTAACATTAGTGATTTACGAAAAAGCGATGTATTAAACTTGTATCAAGATTTGTTGAATAATCAAGTAGGAAAAGGCTCTATCATTCTTATGCACAAGGTTATTAATGCTTTGCTTAATTACGCAGTATCAGAAGATTATATCCGTAAGAACTATGCAAAGGGGTGTACGAAAGAGTTAGAAATTTTCAATGGCAATAGAAAATCTCTTACGGTTGAAGAACACAATTCTTTTTTAAACTTCGTGTCTAAACATCACAAATACGGTTCTCTGTACTGGACATTTGTTTTTATGTTTGAAACTGCTGTTCGGATTAGTGAACTAGCAGGATTAACCAATGCAGAGGTTAATGAGGAACACGGTACCATTACCATAGACCATCAACTAATCTATGTTAGTGATTTAGAAAAGAATAGAGAGCTTCGTATTCGTCCTCCAAAGACATTTAAGAGTATTCGACTGGTATCGTTAAGCAAACGTGCAAAAGAAGCCTTAAAAGAGCAAAGAAAGCTACTAGAAAGAATGGGAATGACTGAGAACTATGAAGTGGATAATCATAAAGACTTTTTGTTTTTAGACCTGAAAGGAAGATTATTGACGGTTACAAAAATGCTTCAATACCTTAAAGTCATTGTAAAAGAATTTAATGCTTATGAAAAAGTTTATGCAAAGAGAGATAACCGTGAACCTAAATATCTCCCTAATATTACTAGTCATATTCTCCGACATACTGGATGTACAAGATTAGCTGAACTAGGAATGGATATTCGGACTTTGCAAGAAGTTATGGGGCATAGCAGTATCAATGTTACTATGAGGGTTTATAACCATGTGGATGAAGTGCGTATGCAAAGTGAGTTTGAAAGAATTGATAGGATTCGTGAGGAACAAGGGATTATCCAAGCCTAAAATTTGTACACCAAAACGCTATTTTTTTACTTGTTTTTTACACCATTCCTACACCAATTGACCGAGTTTTTATGTAAACCTATGTTGTGTTGTGAAAAGTTAGATAGAGTGAAAATGTTGTAAAAGCAAGGATAAATAGACTTTTGAACGTTTATGAAAAGTTATCAAAACTAACTGTATCTTACGAAAATGTCATCTACCGTTTTTGTTTTGTAAGTTTATTCGATGGTTTGAAACTAAATTCCATACTATACTTAACTCATCAAATAAAAGGGGTATAAACAAATGAAAAAAATTTTTATGGTCGTTGCATTAGGAGCAATCATCGCCGGAACAATCTTTGGTTGGAAATACTACCAAGAAACGTATGCCGGAGCAACTTATTACACGGTTGTTCCAAAAGGGATTGAAAAAAAGGAAATTCTTTCAGACTCTGGTGAAAAAATGGGGCAGGGGGTTGAGTATAATTTAAAAGCTTTTAATGACAAACAAGAGTCAAAAGAAATTTCCTTTAGCATCATCACCGAAGGAAAATCAAAACAAGGAGAGCCTTATCAACCAGGAACTTATTTAAAAGTTGAGGCAAGTCAAAAACGAGTCATTTCTCAAGAAGTCATCAAACAAAAAGACGTCCCAGCCAAAGTCTTAGCGTATTTAAACTAGGGGGAAAACGATGTTAGAAATCAAAAAGATTAAAAAAAGTTTTGGGGAAAATGGACAATTTCAAGCTTTAAAAGGAATTGATTTAGAAGTTGAAAATGGAGAGTTCATCGGTATCATGGGCCCATCAGGTAGTGGCAAGTCAACGTTATTAAACATGATTGCTACCATTGACCAGCCCACATCAGGAGAAATTTTGTTAAATGGTGTTAACCCAGGCGAACTCGCACCAGAAGAAATTGCCAAATTTAGACGCAGAAGACTAGGGTTTGTCTTTCAAGACTTTAATTTATTACCAACGCTAACCGTCGAAGAAAACATCATCTTACCTTTGACATTAGACGGGGAAAATATCAAGGTGATGAAAGAAAAGCTTCAACAAGTCGCAAGTAAATTAGGCATTGCTGAACTATTAAAGAAAAGAATTGGAGAAATTTCTGGTGGTCAGGCTCAACGTGTTGCTGTAGCTCGTGCGATGATTCGTCGTCCAGATTTGGTTTTAGCCGATGAACCAACAGGAAATCTAGACACGAAAGCTTCAAAAGATGTGATGAGCTTATTAACGCAGATCAATCAAGAAGAAAAAGCCACTATCTTAATGGTCACACACGATCCTTATTCAGCTAGTTTTGCCAAAAGAATTGTTTTTATTAAAGACGGGGAACTGCTGAGTGATTTTTCAAGAGCAGGTAGCCAAGCAGAATTTTACGATCAATTAATGCTTGAGTTAAGAAAGTTAGAAGGTGTGGGTCATGAATTTTAATCAATTGATTTGGCGCAATACAATCCGTAACAAGCAATTGTATTTAGCCTATTTTCTAAGTACCTTGTTTGCAGTCGTTGCCTTTTTTTCCTTTGCTGTTTTTCAGATGAATCCTGTTTTGACCGAAGGGGTTGCGAGTACATCAGGTGTTGTATTAGTGGTGATGAATGTTGCTGCTAAAATCATTTACATCTTTTCTTTTTTCTTTGTCTTATATTCAATGGATGTTTTTTTACAAACAAGAAAAAAAGAATTTGGCACCTTCATGATGCAAGGAATGAGTCCAAAACAATTAAAACAACTCATTTTTCAAGAGAATATGCTGATTGGTTTTCTAGCAACGGTTAGTGGAATTTTCCTAGGATTTTTCTTTTCACAAGGAATTTTACTATTAAGCAAACGTTTATTGGGAATAGAATTAATCACTTATCTTCCATTAAAAGCGATTATTGTAACGTTTGGATCATTTATGGTTTTATTCTTACTGATATCCGTATTTATCCAATTTAAATTACCCAAATTTACCTTACAAGATTTATTAAAATCAGAAAAAATCGGTAAGGGGACGATTGATTTTTCGATTTTAAAAACCATTTTAGGAATTTTACTAATTGGCATTGGTTATATTGTCGCATTAAACGTGCCAGCTGGTATGGTGCCGGTGGTCTTACTTCCAGTGGTGGGGATGGTGATTATGGGAACGAGTTTCTTTTTTAATCAATTCACGATTTTCCTTGTTCAAAAATTAAAAGGCAATCAAAGACTTTTTTGGAAGAAAACCAATTTATTGCTGTTTTCAGACTTAGCTTTTCGGATGAAAGACAATGCGAGAACTTTCTTTTTAGTCAGCATCATTTCAACCGTCGGCTTTTCGGCAATTGGAACGCTATTTAATT
>JAITWV010000331.1 GCA_031285105.1 Streptococcaceae bacterium
TCTTAAACAAAGAATCAGGTATGCTTGGAGTTTCTGAGTTATCATCTGATATGCGTGATATTGAAACAGCAATTAAAGAAGGAAACGAAAAAGCAATCTTAGCTTACAGCATTTATGCAGATCGTATCCGTAAACATATTGCTGAATATATCGCAGTATTAAACGGTGTAGATGCAATCGTCTTTACCGCAGGTGTTGGTGAGAACGATGTGAACTTACGTGCAGAAGTAATCAACAACATGAGCTGGTTTGGTATGGAAATTAACCCAGAAGTAAACGTCTTTGGTTTTGCTGGTGAAATTTCAACTCCAGAATCAAAAGTGAAAGTATTCGTGATTCCTACTGATGAAGAATTAGTAATTGCTCGCGACGTTGAAGCTTTGAAAAACTAAAATGTCTTTTTCCTAGAATGATAAAGTAACTATTAACCCCCTTCCTTTTGTTTTGATGAAAGGAAGGGGGTTTTAATATTTGTTTGGAATTTTTTAGTATTGCGTAAGTTATTTGAAGTTTATGAAATAAAGAAAAGATTCTAACCTTCTAATAATTCTAATATATATTATCATTGTAAGAAAACAACGATAGTGCTAAACTTTAAGAATAAAAATAATAGGGGGAATGTTATGAAACTAGAAGTAAACAATTTAAACTTCTCATACGGCATGAAAAAAGTGTTAAATATTTCAGATGTAAGTTTTGAGTCGGGAAATATTTACGGCATCGTTGGGAAAAATGGGGCAGGAAAAACAACTTTCTTTAAATCTTTGACTAATATCATTGTTAATTATTCAGGGAATGTCTTTATTGATGGAGAAAACGTCAAACAAAATCCAACTATTTTAACAAGTGTTGGGATTGTTTTAGATGACATGGAGCTTTATAAACATCAATCTGGTTTATTTAACTTACAATTTTTCGGTGGATTGCGTGGGAACTTTGATGAGCAAAAAGCCTTAGAATTAGCAAAAGAACTAGAGTTAGCTGATGATATAAATAAAAAAGTAAGTAGTTATTCTTTAGGGATGAACAAGAAGCTAATCTTGTTGATTTCAATTATGAATGATGCCCAAATTTTGATTTTAGATGAGCCATTTAGAGGATTAGATGCTAAGAGTGTTGAATGGTTTAAAGATTATTTACTGGAATTAAAAAAACAAGGGAAGATGATTTTTATTTCAAGTCACATCCAAGAAGATATTCAAAGCTTGTCTGACCGTGTGTTGGTATTAGAAAACGGTGATTTTGCTGGTAATTTTGATTTGAATAAGGAAGATTTAAACTATATTTACCAAGTAGAAGTAAATAAAGTAGATGAGTTTATTGAACTTTTGAAAACCAAAGAAATTTCTGGTAGCAAAAATAAAAATATGGTGAAGTTTTCAGCGAATGAAGAAACATACAAAGAATTATTTAATCAAGCAGTCGCTAGTGGAATTGAATTTTATCAAATCAAAAAAATGAGTGAATTTACTCAAATGTGGGGAGATTAGTATGGCAATTAAGAATATCTTTAGAATGGAGTTATTTAAAAATATCAATGACAAACTATATTTAATGATGATTGGAGTTTTAACTGTACTTGGCGCAATTTCCACTGGGCTAATCATGCAGACGATTCACTCAAGAGGTGACAATGAGTTTTTAATTGTCTTAACGGTTATTTTGAGCATTTTCTCTGGCTTGGGGATTGGTATTTTCCTAGTATTGTACCCATTTCATTTGCTGAATGTGGATTATAAAAACAAAGTCATGAGCTTAATGTTTGCTAGTGGGGTCTCACGTAATGCGTATTATCTAGTCAAAATTTTAGCAACGATTCTTTGCAATGTTCTTGTAGGAATTGTGATGCTTTTTATTCCATTTGTGACCTTGATTGTAGTAAACAAAGAAATGGTTTTAGAGATTATGCGCAGTTTTATGAATAATATCACCGATTTCAATTTTTATGGATTAGCGATTAATGGTATTTTAGGAATTATTAGTAGTACAGTCATGCTTACAACCGCTGTTATTTTGACACGTGGAAAAATGAGTGGCATCTTTTTGTATATCGGTTTTTCGATGATTGTAAGTATCATCACTAGTTTTGTGACACTCATCTTGGTGTTTGCAATTAGTGGCGCAAATTCATCGCCAAATGGTATACTTCAACCGTTGCAATTAATTTTGTCACTTGTACAAATTGCTGCCTTTACGTTTTTGGGTTTGCAAGCATTGAAAAAACAGGATTTGTAAGAGAAAAAGAAAACAATTGCTGAAAATGAAAGATATAGATAAAACATACTAAGATAATAGGGGAAAACATCCGTCAATGTTTCTTTCCGATTATCTTAGTATGTTTTAGATTCCGTCGATAAAGGTCACAATTTCCGGGACAATTGTGTTTTTCGCTTCATATTTCTTCGGAATAAATGAATCAGCCTCTTTCATCGCTTCCTCCATTGTTCCACTAACTTCCAACACATACCCAAAGCTTGCCAATTGGTGCACTAACTCCACTTGATGATTGTCATTATGCTCTCCTAATTGCGCTAAACGAGGCATGGCAATAATTTTTTTTCCCAGATGAATGCACTTATACAAAATTCCCGCCCCACCATGACAAATAATCAAGCGAGCATCATGGATTAAACGCTCATACTCTTCTCCAAGAAAATAATCTTTCACAATCAGCCGCTCACTTTGATAGTTTGTAGTGCCAGTTTGCGCATAAATTTCTTCATCTATATTAAGCTGTTTCATCGCCTTTTCGACTTCTTGCAAAATTCTTGGAAATGGGCTATCTTGTGTTCCTAACAATACTAAAATCATTTTTTCACCTATAATAATGGACCGTGATACTCTGCTTTTTCATAAACATCAAGCATTTCAGGCCATTGGACAATTAATTTATCAATTTTCTTTTCCATCAAACGACCAGCCATTGAAGTCGAATGTACACGGGCGATACTTTCGATAAAGACAATTTTCTTTTTAAAAAAGTGTGCAATATATACCAAAGGAACAGCAGTATGCGCGCCAGTGGTAATCACAACATCTGGACGAATTTGCAGGTAATAAATAAAACTCTTTAAAATATTCCAAGAAAAAATGAACAAATAACGAATCAAATGTTTTCTAGTGCCAAATGTTAAGTATTTTATGGGAATATCGACAGTTAAATTTTGCGTTGTCTTATCTTTTTCTGTAATCAAAACCGAATCATATATATCAAAAAGCTCTTTTAACTGCATCATTTCCGACAAATGACCACCAGTTGAGCATATAAATATTACTTTTTTCAAATTTTTAGGTTTCTCCTTAGTTTCTAAACCGTCTAATTGAAAAACATTCTCAATTAGTCTAAAATATTAATAGTATAATTGAGTTTAACATGGAGGGAAAATATGTCAACTTTAGAGATAAAAAATTTACATGTTTCAATAGAAGGAAAAGAGATTTTAAAAGGCGTGAACTTAGTCATGAATACAGGTGAAATTCATGCGATTATGGGGCCAAATGGTACGGGGAAATCTACTTTATCTGCAGCAATTATGGGCAATCCATCTTATGAAGTAACCGATGGAGAAATCCTTTTAGATGGTGAAAATATTTTGGAGATGGAAGTGGATGAGCGTGCGCGTTTAGGGCTATTTTTGGCGATGCAATATCCATCAGAAATTCCAGGAATTACCAATGCAGAATTTATGCGTGCAGCCATCAATGCTAAACGTGAAGAAGGAAATAAAATTGG
>JAITWV010000167.1 GCA_031285105.1 Streptococcaceae bacterium
GAAATATTTGCTCGTCCCATAATTCTTAAATTAATCGAGTATAAACCTGGCATCGTTATTCCAGCACACATTCGTGCGAAACAGGATTAAGTGGTGAAACAAGCGCTTAGCAATGAGTAAATTTTTCAAAGCTGAAGGTTCTACGCTTGCGTAGGTTCACCCCAAGGGTACTTACGTTGTGCGCTCAGCTTTGAAAATTTCGCTCATTGCGGCTTGATTGAACCTTAGATATTAGGAGAATAGATTATGAATATTTTAATAACAGCAATTTCGCAAGGACTACTTTGGTCAATTATGGCGATGGGTGTGTACTTGACTTATAGAATTTTACATATTGCCGATTTAACCGCTGAAGGATCTTTTCCATTAGGTGGGGCAATTGCTTCGTCACTAATCGTTTCAGGATTTTCAGCATTAGCAGCTACTTTTATTGCAGGTTTTACCGGAATGTTGGCTGGTTTAATTACTGGTTTACTTTATACCAAATTAAAAATTCCAGCATTGATTTCAGGGATTTTAACGATGACAGGTTTATACTCGATTAATTTAAGAATTATGGGACGAGCAAATATTTCATTGATTGGACAAGATACGATTTTTTCTAACTTTTTTATTCAAGATTTAGCCAATAATTGGACAGCTTTAATTGTTGGAGGAATTTTTATCACATCAATTATCTTTGTTTTATTCTTATTTTTCCGCACACAAATTGGGTATGTGTTACGCTCAACTGGTGATAACGAACAAATGACTCGCTCACAAGGGGTGGATACAGATGCGATGAAGATTCTTGGATTAGTGATCTCGAATGCGTTAATTGCCTTATCAGGTGCTTTAATTGCCCAAAGTAATGGATTTGCCGATATTTCAATGGGTATTGGAACCATCGTTATTGGCTTAGCAGCTGTAACCATTGGTGAAGTTTTCTTTGGTAATTTAACCTTAGCTAAACGTTTGATGTGTGTGGTTTTAGGATCAGTTGTTTACCGTATGATTATTGCTTTGGCGATTAATTTGAACATGAATCCAAATGACTTACGATTAATTTCAGCAATTATTTTAGCCATCGTTTTATCATCACCAACCATCAAAGAAAAATTACAAGCACGAAATTTTGGGAAAGTAGCAGGACAAAAAAATGAAACCAGCATTGAACATAAACAATTTACATAAAACTTTTTTTAAAGGAACAATTAATGAAAATCATGTATTAAAAGGCATTGATTTTACCGCTAATCAAGGCGATTTTATTACAGTCATTGGTGGAAATGGCGCAGGTAAGTCAACTTTATTAAATGCTATTGCAGGTAGTTTTTTGACAGATGAAGGTTCGATTTTGATTGATGATGTGGATGTAACAAAAATGCCTGAACACAAACGCTCAAAACTGATTAGTCGCGTGTTTCAAGATCCTCGTTTAGGAACAGCCACTCGTATGACTATTGAAGAAAATTTAGCGATAGCAAGTATCAGAGGGCAAAAACGCGGGTTAAAATTTGGGAAAAACGCAAAAAGCACCCAATTTTTCCATGAACAAGTCAAACAATTAGACCTAGGATTAGAAGATCGCATGATGATGGATATGGGACTTTTATCAGGTGGGCAAAGACAAGCATTAACCTTACTTATGGCAACCTTAACTGCACCAAAAATGTTGCTTTTAGATGAACATACGGCAGCACTAGATCCAAAAACGGCTGAACAAGTGTTGAATTTAACACAAAAATTAGTCGAAAAACAAAATTTAACCACCTTTATGATTACGCACAATATGCAAGATGCGTTGAGATTTGGCAATCGATTAATTATGCTTCATCAAGGACAAATTGTGGTCGATTTAAAAGGAGAAGCCAAACAAAAAGCGAGTGTGCATGATTTAATTGAATTATTCAAAGAAAAAAGTGGAACGCTTGTCAATGATGATGCCGTACTACTTGGGTAAAAAATAGCTTGATAGACCATTTGAAAACTCTTACAATGGTAGTAATACATGATGGAGGAGTTTTTGAATGGTCAAATTAATTTTAACAGATTTAGATGGTACCTTACTGAATTCACAAGGAACATTTAATCAAAATCGCTTTAAAATCCTATTGGAACGCTTGAAGCAAAAGAATATTGCCTTTGCTGCTGTAACCGGACGACAGATGTCTCATGCGGAAAGTGCTTTTTCCAAAGAATTTTTAAAAGATGTGTGGTTTTTAGGCGATAGCGCTAGTCGGATTAAAAAAGGGGATAAGATTTATTACGAAAAACCGATGACGAATACCGCAGGCAAAAAAATGATTCAGCTAGTAGAAAAAACTGCTTTAGGTCAAACGATTATTGCTTGCACAAATACTTATGCTTATATTTTGAAAAATCAGCCTGTAGAATATAAAAATAAGGTTAAAGGCGCTTATTTAGATGTGATTGAAGTAGATGATTTTTCAAGTATCAAAGAACCTTTTGTAAAAATTACGATTTATGATGCAAAAGCCCGTGCCTTAAAGATTGTTTCTCATCTAAAACAAGCACAAGAAGAATTTCATGTCGTACCAATTAATGATGAATGGTATGATATCACAGCAAAAGGCGTACATAAAGGCACCGCAGTTGAAAAGTTACAAGAACTGTTAGGTGTTTCAAAAGAGGATTGTATGGCATTTGGCGATGGATACAATGATGTTGAATTATTAACTCAAGCCAAATTTGCCTATGCGATGGACAATGCAGTAGATGCGGTAAAAGAGATTGCACCATTATCAGCACCAAGCAATGATGAAAATGGTGTGATGGCTGTGATTGAGCAGGAAGTTTTGTCTCATTTTTATTAGGAAGTAAAGATAATTTTACCTAGAGTCAAAGAGTTTATAAAAACAGGTCAAGGAAAAATCCTGACCTGTTTTAAAATACACAAAAATGTGCTATTATTCTAAACACTACGACTAAAAAAGGAAAAGAATAAAATGTCAATTATTAACGTTAAAAATTTATCCCATGGATTTGGTGACCGTATTATTTTTGAAAATGTTTCATTTAGATTATTAAAAGGGGAACATGTCGGTTTGGTTGGTGCCAATGGTGAAGGAAAATCAACTTTCATGAACATTGTCACTGGTGCTCTTCAACCTGACGAAGGAAAAGTAGAATGGTCAAAAAAAGTACGTGTGGGCTATTTAGATCAAAATTCAGCTTTAGAAAAAGGACAAACAATTCGTGATGTCTTAAGCTCAGCCTTTCAATATTTATATGATATCGAAGCTGAAATTGGTGATTTATACATGGAAATGGCAGAAGTTGATGCGAATATGGACAAATTAATGGAAGAAGTTGGTGAGTTGCAAGATATTATCGACCACTCAGACTTTTATCAAATTAATGCGAAAGTTGAAGATGTCGGACGTGGGTTAGGTTTACATGAAATTGGTTTTGAACGTGACGTTGATGATTTATCTGGTGGTCAAAGAACAAAAGTATTGCTAGCCAAATTACTATTGCAAAAACCAGAAATTCTAATGTTAGATGAACCAACCAACTATCTAGATGAAGAACATATTGCTTGGTTAAAACAATACTTGTTAGACTATGAAAATGCGTTTATTTTAATTTCGCATGATATGACTTTCTTAAATTCAGTAATCAATATCGTTTACCACATGGAAAATGGTGATTTAACGCGTTATGTTGGCGATTATGAAGCCTTTCAAGGTGTTTATGATATGCGTAAAAAACAATTAGAGTCAGCCTATAAAAAACAACAACAAGAAATTGCCAACTTAAAAGATTTCGTTGCACGTAACAAAGCCAATGTTGCAACGAGAAATATGGCAATGTCACGTCAAAAGAAATTAGACAAAATGGATGTCATTGAACTTTCAGCTGAACGTCCCAAACCAAAATTTGACTTCAAAAAAGGTGCAACTTCCGGTAAATTGATTGTCGCAACAGAAGATTTAGTAATTGGCTACGACGAACCACTATCTTCTCCTTTGAATTTAAGAGCAGAACGCGGACAAAAAATTGCGATTGTTGGTGCCAATGGTATCGGAAAAACAACTTTATTACGCTCAATTTTAGGTGAAATCAAACCAGTTTCAGGACGAGTAGAACGTGGTGAAAAGTTAGAAATTGGCTATTTTGAACAAGAAGTTAAAAATGATAACGGGAAAACAGCATTACAAGAGTTATGGGATACTTTTCCAGCAATGAACCAAGCTGAAGTTCGTGCCGCCTTAGCACGAGTTGGTTTGACGACAAAACACATCGAAAGTAAAGTCCAAGTATTGTCAGGTGGTGAAAAAGCAAAAGTTCGTTTGGCAAAATTGATGAACGCCGAAAGTAATATCTTAGTCTTAGATGAACCGACTAACCACTTGGATATTGATGCTAAAGATGAGTTGAAACGTGCATTGAAAGAATACAAAGGAACTGTTTTACTTATTTCACATGAACCAGAATTTTATCAAGAGATTGCCACTGAAATTTGGAATGTTGAAAAATGGACGACGAAATTGTTTTAATCAATGAATGTCTAGCATGATTGTTATTAAATGACAAATGAACATAAAAACCTATCAGACTAGAAACAAAAATGTTATCTAGTCTGATAGGTTTATTTCATCTTAATCTTCATTCGGGTCATTACGAGCATCTTCATGTGTTTTATGAACAGTTCCTGGTACATGATCAGGATTAGCATAAATTGTATAAAGCTTCATTGGCTCACTACCTGTATTAATCACATTGTGCCAAGTATCTGCTGGAACAAAAATCCCAAAATCAGCACCAACTTCTGCTTCAAAATCTAAATTATCCTCAGTTGGTCCCATTTTACAAATGCCATTTCCTGCCTCGATGCGTAAAAATTGATCAATGCCATGATGTACTTCAAGTCCAATGTCATCACCTGGTTGAATGGTCATCAAAGTCATCTGCATTTTTGCACCAGTCCAAATTGTTGTGCGGAAATTTTCATTTTCAAGCGTCATGCCCTCAATGTTTTCTACGACAGGTTGTTTACCGCGGTCTGTGTAATCGTAAGTCATTTTATTTTCCTCCATATTTTTATTACACACTTATCGTAATGCTTTTTGCTGGATAAGTGAAATAAAAGCACTTACATAAGAATAATTCTCATTTATGAAAAGAAAAAAATGGTAACTTTGGAAATAATCGAGGAATCATGTTATTTTTTTAGTAGTAATTATTCGTGTAGTTAAAGGGGTATTTTATGAAGAAGCAATCAATTATCTATTTATTAAGTTTTTTTATTCCATTAAGTATCTTATGCCTTATCGCAGTGTCCTTAGGATTAACACCATTTGGCGATAATAATTTATTAGTCAGTGATTTAAGGTCGCAATATACGCCGTTTTTTTCATATTTTAGACAAATATTAAGTGGTGAAGCGAATTTATTTTATTCTTTTTCGATTGGTATGGGGGACAGTATTTTACCGTTAGCAGCGTATTATTTACTAAGTCCATTTAATTTACTTTTACTTATCCGGCTTCCTTTAGATCAGTTAGTTCTTTTAATCATTGGCTTAAAAATTGCAAGTATTAGTTTATCTATGCAATTTTATCTAACGAAAACTTACCAAAAATCCGAATGGAAGCAATTGGTCTTTTCGCTAAGTTATGCTTTTAGTGGCTTTGTGGGTATCTATGCAATTAATCTGATGTGGTTGGATGGTTTAATTTTCTTGCCGTTGGTTGTATTGAGTTTACAAAGGTTAATTGAAACCAAAAAAGGTGTGTTGTATTCTTTGGCAATTTTAGGGGCGATCGTTACAAATTATTATATGGGTTATATGATTTGTTTATTCGCGGTTGTTTATTTTTTTTATTGGACAGGAAAAACACAAGTTTATGCATCAGTAAAAGAGTATTTCAAGACTTTTATACACTTTGTCAAATACTCGCTTTTGGGTGGTATGATGTCGATGTTCATTTTGGTACCTGCACTACGTGGGATGTTAAATACAGGTAAGTCAGAGTTTTCTTATTATACTTATCTGCCATTTCCAAGATTTGGTTTGGATTTTTTCATGCAATTAGGTTTAGATTCCACTAGTTATAGCAGTCGATTGAGTCATCTTCCTTCTTTTTATGTTGGCGCATTGAGTATTTTGATGTGTGCTCTTTATTTTCAATTACCATTTGGTAAAAAAGAAAAGTGGTTAAAAGCTGGCTTAATTGGAACAATATTTTTGAGCTTTTTCATCCAAACCTTTAATGCAGTTTGGCATATGTTTCAATTTGCAGCTGGTTTTCCTTTTCGTAATAGCTATATGCTTAGCTTTGTATTATTGCTTATTTGCTATGAAACTTGGGGGAAACGTGCGGAAATTACGCCTAAAATGCTTGGACGAACAGTGGCAATTTTGATTATTTTATTGCTCAGTGGTTATGCAACAATGCATTGGTTGAATCCTTCGTTTGCTTCTGCTTATCAAATTGACATTCAACCTAAATTATTGCTTCTTTCTGTCTTTTTATTTATTTTTAATGCCTTACTTTTGACAAAAACAAAGAAAAAATGGGCAGTTATTTGCTTGTTCACGCTCTTAGCTGTTGATACCAGTTATAATTTTTATCAAATGATTGCAAGTATTCCTTTTGGCTCAAGTGCGCAATTTGTTAAAAAAGAAGAAACATTGTCCGCCTTAATTGAACAGACAAACACAGACACAAAAGAATTTTGGCGTGTTGAAAACAACTTACAACAAGAATACATTGGTTATAATGACTCATTATTGATGAATTTTTATGATTTACCAAGTTATTCTTCAACGTTAAATGAAAAATTACGTGTCACTTTACAAGACCTAGGTTTATTTTCTAGAAACGAACGACGCATTAGTGATATTGGTTTAACTTCATTTACAAGTTTTCTATTAAATGTAAATTATGAAATCACTTCACGTCCAAATTATATGAACTCATTGGTTATCGCTAAAATTGATGAAAATTACGTTTTGCAAAAAAATCACGTGACTTCTAGTATTGGGTATATCTTGCCACAAGCAGTGAATGACATTGAGTTTTTAGCTAAAAATGGCTATGAAAATCAAAACAAACTTGCTCAAACGATTATGAATGATCAAGAGTTTATGCTTTTTGAGCCGAACTCATTTCAACAAGTAAGTAATCAAAAATGGCGATTAACTGCTGAAAATACGGGAGATTTATTTATTTATCTACCAAAGAAAAGCAACTGGAATGTAGGTATTACTGTTAATAACACCCCGCAGACACAAAGGGTAACAGTCACTGAAAAAGGTCTGATTGAATTAACAAATGTAAAAAAAGGCGATGAGGTTGAATTAAGTTTTTCTGATTTGAATACAACAACACTGCCAGAAGAATCCATTCGCGTGCTCAAACAAGACTCGCTAGAACAAGTTATTCATGAAATGAACAGTAATCGAGTTGATTTGCAGTATCATAAAAGAAAAAATCAATTTTTAGGTACGTTTAATGCACGTAAAGATGGATTATTGTTCTTGTCGATTCCGTATGATGAAGAATGGGTCGTAAAAATTGATGGTAAAAAAGTGGAAACAAAAGCTATATTGAACCAATCATTTATCGGTGTGCCCGTAACTATTGGCGAGCACAAACTTGAAGTGGTGTATCAACCTAAATCGTTCTACCAAAGTGCAGTTGTCTCATTCGTTGCTGGGATTTTGTTAGTCATGGTTGGTTTTATTGATTATAAACGTAAAGACTAGGGAACTATCTCTAGTTTTTTGCGTTATGTTATCATTTATTTTTAATTTAATATCTATTTAAATTTACTATTAAATGTTGATATATAGCTTTTCTTAGCATTATATAATTAAATTTCGCTAAAAACAAAAATAGTATTGCATTATTATTAATAAAACTCTAACATTATAATGTAAAAAAGAAAATTTTTGGAGGCTTATCGTGAAGAAACTATTGAAATTACTTGCAATTGCAGCACTTGCTCTCACTCATGTACCAACAACCGTGAGTGCAATGACAACAAATGTAAACAATGCTACATCAGAAGGTACAACCATCAACATTTTACATACCAACGATATCCACGGTCGTTACAACAATGTTAATGGCATTAGTTTTGCTAAATATACTTCATTAATTAACAAATACCGCGCAAATAATCCCAATACTTTGGTTTTAGATGCAGGTGACTTTTATCATGGGACGAACTTTGCTAATTTATTCCGCGGTGAGTCAATGGTTCAGTTGATGGATAATGCAGGAGTTGATGCGTTTGTTCTTGGGAATCATGAATTTAACTTTGGTAGTGCTCGTGTATTAGAATTGCAAGAAATGACGAATACACCATTCTTATCAGCAAACACATTTAACGCTGAT
>JAITWV010000376.1 GCA_031285105.1 Streptococcaceae bacterium
CCCATGCCTTTTCCAATTCTTCATAAGAAGTCATGTCGGTAAAATGTCCAAGACCATCAATTAATTTCGTACCAGTTCTTGGTTCAACTCCACCATTCATCGCAATTAACAATGTTTTCGGGAAATTCAAGAAACTCATACCCGTACAACGATAGCCCCATTTACCAGGAACAGCTGTTTCGACACAACCGATTGCTGAATAGTTGTACGCATCTTCTTCACTAACGCCTTTTTCAATAAACGAAGGAATAATAATCTCGTCATTATTAAACGCAGGCATACCAAATCCTAGACGGATAACTTCCACACATTCTTTCATGAAATCGGCATTTAAACCTGCATGATAACGAACAGTTAAGTTTGGTTGTGGTAGTTTTGTTTGAGCAACTGATTTTAAGATTAAGTAAGAAAGTTTGTTTACCGCATCTTTTTTATCTTTTGTTTGCCCACCGATTGTCACATTTTGATAAAGAGGAGAACCAGCAGAAAATTGCGTGTGGCTCCATGAACGGATTTTATTAACAGTTAATGTTTTTACCCAAAGGTTTGTTAATAATTCAACCGCACCGTCTTCAGTAATTGTGCCAGTTTGTAAATCTTTTTCTAAAAATGGATATAAATATTGATCCATACGTCCGTAAGATAAGGAATGACCGTTTGATTCGATTTGTAAGATTAATTGGATTAACCAAACAGATTGAATTGCTTCATAGAATGTATCGGCTTTTTGATAAGGAACTTTGTTTAAAATACGAGCCATTTCACGTAATTCATTGGCACGTTTGGCTGTTTTGGCATTTTGTGCTTGTTCTAAGGCTAAATTAGCATAACGTTTGGCAAAATTTTGAACCGCTTCGATAACCATTAGGACGGATTGGTAGAAGTATAATTTTTTCATTTCTTCTACATTCGTTAAATCCAAAGCATCCATCATTTGACGTGTGCGTGTTTCATAATCAGCTAAACCTTTATGAATTAAATCCTCATAGCTAACCGCAATATGTGCATCACCAGAAGTAATATTTCCTTCGGCTTTGATAATTCCTAAATCATAAAACAAACGACTTTTTGGTGGAATCGCAGCTAATCCCTTTTCTAAAGTTGTATTATGCTCCCAAAAATCAGCAATCGAGCGTAAATCTTCTTTGGTTTCTTCGGTAATATAAAACACATCGCCATCACGTTTTTCAAATTCATCTAATTCGTTAACGACCCAGTTCATCGCATACTCAGGAAAAATTGGTGCAAAACGGTTTGATTGAGCTTGATTTCCAACTAAAAGCGTATCGTCTTCAATGTAAATCGTCATTTTGTCCAAGATATTTTTCAACATATACGCACGTTTCAACACTACTTGTTCATTTTGATGTGCTTTGTACGCCTCAGTTGTTAATAACGCTCTTTGGGCATCGACATAAGGTTTGGCTGAAAGAACTTCTTCACGGTAACGGGCAATTCGGTCAGTCAAATTACCAAAATGAGGGGCTTTTTTTGCAGTTAATGTAGTCATTTTACAATCTCCTATTATTCAACATGTGTTGTAATGCCATTATTTTCTAAAATTTCTTTATAATCATCTAAATCTTCCGTATGTAATTGGGGAAGATGTTCTAAAGTGTATTCACGATTTAAGTAAGTGTATTTCTTTTCGCCATATTGATGAAACGGCAGAAGTTCAACTTTTTTCACATTCATTTCATTAAAAAGTCGAGCAAATTCTAAAGCATCATCAGGTGAATCATTGTAATTGGGAATCACTGGAATGCGAACGATTAAGTTTATGTTCAGCTCCAATGCCACTTTTAAGTTATTCAAGACAACATTTAAGTCAGAACCCGTGCCTTGTTTATGTTTCAGTGGATCATGGTGTTTGATATCCATATACATTAAATCCACATACTTACTAAATTCACGAAATACATCTTCTTTAGCAAATCCAGTCGTTTCACAGCAAGTATGAATGCCTTTTGCTTTTAAATTCTTCAATAATTCCGTTGCAAAACTTGCCTGAGATAACACCTCGCCACCAGATAAAGTTACCCCGCCACCAGATTCTTCATAGAACATTTCGTCTTTCATCACTTCATGAATAATTTCATCCATGGACTTATATTCACCAACTGTGGTCATTTTGTTTAACGTATTATCAAACATTTCTTCTGGCTTTCCACTTTGCGATTCCGGATTAGAACACCAAAAGCAACGCAATGGACAACCTTTAAAAAAGACAACCGTGCGAATACCAGGACCATCATTTAGTGAAAATTTTTGGATATTAAATATTAATGCTTTATCTTCCACCTAGCATTCTCCTTATTTCATACAAACATATTCATTTCGTTCATGTTTCGTGCATATTTTAACACAAAATAAACTATTCGTAAATAAAACTAGTTACGAATGAAAGTTAAAAAGAGGTAAACTTGTTTTTTTATTAATATGTGCTATATTATGAACAAGAAAAGAAACAAAGGAGTTCGCATGTCTAGAGAAGAGCAAATTCTTTCGATTGTCAGTGAAAGAAAAAAAGTAGAAGTAAATGAATTAGCCGATATATTAGAAGTTTCCAAAGTCACCATTCGTAAAGACTTAGATAAGCTTGAAGCAAAGGGAATTATCAACCGCCAGCATGGATTTGCCCAGTTG
>JAITWV010000172.1 GCA_031285105.1 Streptococcaceae bacterium
AACAGGTCATTCAAAAGGTGGAGCAATGGCACAGATTTTAGCAAATTATGTTTCAGAATTAGGATTTAGCAAAGAACAAATTGAAGTCATTACCTTTGGTGCACCAAAAGTAGGCAATCATGCATTTACTGAATACATCATGTCAAAAGCGCAGATTAAAAATATTATTAATGAAAAAGATGCAATCCCCGCTTTGACATTTGGTAATTATAAGCACGTTCCTTCGATTTTTAAAATTCCAACAAATCTAGTAGAAGAAGCCAAAAAAGAAGGATTTAATGGATTTGGCGGTATGGTTGCTTCACATTTTATGGCTTATACCTTTAATTATTATCCATCAAAAGCATCACGTGAATTGTTAAAACGCATGAATCCAATTGGGTTTAAAGCTGTTTATGAAGTATTTGAATAAAAAGAGGCTAACTATATTAAGACTATTTTTTCTTGTCTTTATATAGTTAGCCTATTGTTTTTAGTGCAATGAAAAATCAGTCGACTGAAATTGTTTATTTAGTCGGTTGATTTTTACATTTCAGTTGACTGAATTCCCTTTTTTAGTTGACTGAAATTTAAAAATTAACTGTGTAAATCAATGCAAGCTATGAATAAAATGAAGCTAAAAAAATACCTCATTATATATAGAAGAAAAATACTTACAATTTCAGTCTATTCATTGTAAAATAAAGCCTATAATGAATTGAAGGTATGAACTAAAGAGGAATTAAAAAATGAAAAATATTAAAAATTATGAAAATAAAAAAGTGTTGGTTTTAGGTCTAGCAAGAAGCGGGGTAAGTGCTGCGAAGTTACTCAACAAACTAGGCGCATTAGTTACGGTAAATGATGCTCAGCCGATTGATGATAACAAAGCAGCATTAGCATTAATTGATGAAGGTGTTCGCGTGATAGGTGGTGGGCATCCGCTTGAGTTATTAGATGAAGCATTTGAATTAATTGTCAAAAATCCGGGTATTCCTTATACCAATCCAATGCTAGTCAAAGCGATGGAAAAAAACATTCCGATTGTGGTCGAAGTCGAGCTTGCTTATGAAATTTCTGAAGCACCAATTGTTGGCATTACTGGAACCAATGGAAAAACGACAGTGACAACAATGGTTGGTGAATTATTAAATGTCAATCGTCCACAAGGTAAAGCAATTTTATCAGGAAATATTGGTTATCCAGCAAGTTCATTAGCCCAAGAAGTGACAAAAGAGGATACATTAGTCATGGAACTTTCAAGTTTTCAATTGATGGGCTTAAAGACTTTCCGTCCAAAGATTGCAGCGATTATTAATACATTTGAAGCACACCTAGATTTTCATGGGACACGCAAAGAGTATGTTAAGGCAAAATGGAATATTCAAAACAATATGAGCGCAGATGATATTTTGATTTTGAATGATAAACAAGAAGAAGCGCATGAATTAGCGGAATTCACGAAAGCCAAAGTTGTTTTCTTTTCAACAACGCGTAAAACGGAAGGTGCTTATACAATAGATGGCAAAATCTTCTATCAAGAGGAAGAAATCATGAACGCCGATGAACTGAGTTTGCCAGGTGAGCATAATCTGGAAAATGCTTTGGTTGCGATTACGATTGCGAAATTATCGGGTGTTAAAAACGAAGATATACGCACGACTTTAATGCATTTTCATGGGGTAGCGCATCGGACGCAATTTGTTGGAGAGTTAAATAATCGCAGGTTTTTTAATGATTCCAAAGCAACGAATATTTTAGCCACACAAATGGCGCTTTCTGGTTTTGACAATGCACAAACGATTTTAATGGCTGGCGGATTAGATCGTGGCAACTCTTTTGATGAATTGGTGAATGATTTAAAAGGATTAAAAGCAATGGTCGTCTTTGGTGAAACAGCGCAAAAAATGAAAGAAGCCGGTATTCAAGCTGGGGTTTCTACTATTAAAGAAGCATTAGATGTCAAAACGGGTGTGAAAATAGCTTTTGAATTAAGCAAAGAAGGCGACACGATTTTATTATCACCAGCAAATGCCAGTTGGGATCAATACGAAAACTTTGAAGCACGTGGCGATGCATTTGTAGTAGGCTTTAAAAAGCTGAAAGAAGGTAACTAAATGAAAATTTTAGTAACAGGAGGCGGAACGGGTGGACATATCTATCCTGCATTAGCTTTTGTTAAATATATGCAAGAATTAGACTCAACCACTGAAGTTTTATATGTTGGTGGCAAAAAGGGATTAGAAAATAAAATTGTCCCAGCTGCAGGAATTGACTTTAAAACCATCGGATTACAAGGATTCAAACGTTCATTAAGTCCAGATAATTTTAAAACGGTTTATTTATTTATCCATTCATTAAAAAAAGCCAAACAAATTATTCGTGAATTTAAGCCGGATGTTGTGATTGGTACAGGTGGATATGTCTCAGGAAGTGTCATGTACGCAGCAGCTAAAATGAATATTCCTACTATTATACATGAACAAAATTCGGTACCAGGAATAACAAACAAATTCTTATCTCGCTATGCTAGTGCGATTGCCACGAGTTTTCATGGAGTGGAAGAATATTTTCCGAAAGCCAAATTAATTGAATTTACAGGCAATCCACGCGCACAAGAAGTCGCCAATGTTGAAAAAAGTGATATTTTAGCAGAATATAATCTAAAACCAGACAAGCTGACTGTAGTAATATTTGGCGGTTCACAAGGAGCATTAAAAATCAATCGAGCCTTTGTTGATGCACTTCCTCATTTTGAAGGGAAAGATTATCAAGTTTTATATGCAAGTGGTGAACGATATTATGATGAATTTAAAGAATCATTTATAAAAGCTCAAGAAAAGATGCCGAATATATCTATTCAACCTTATATTAATAAAATGGCAGAAGTTTTGGCGAATTCTTCCATAATGATTGGTCGAAGTGGGGCAACTTCCTTAGCAGAAATGACCGCGCTAGGATTACCTGGGATTTTAATTCCTAGTCCTTATGTAACCAATGATCATCAAACAAAAAATGCACAAGCACTAGTTGATGTTGGCGCGGCTATTTTAATTAAAGACGATGAATTGACAGGAGAAAATTTAGTTCAAGCGATCGATAATGTTTTATTAAATGAAGAAAAATTACAGTTAATGAGTAAATCTTCAAAAAAAGCAGGGGTACCAAATGCAAGCAAGCGACTCCTTACATTAATTAATAAAGTCAAAAATTAAATAGGAGGGGACAATGGACGAGGAAAATAAAGAGAAAAATCAAGACAAAAACCAAGACAAAAACCTAACCCCTTGGCAAGTGGAACATCAAAAATACATGGAAGAAAAGGGCGAAAAACCTTCATGGCAAACAGATGAACCTGAAGAAGAGGAAGAACTTGAAGTTTCATTAGAAGAGGAAAATGAAGAACTTGATGAAGCTGAACCTGAACAAGAAGAAAAAGAAGTTGAAAGGCGTTCAGTTGCGTATGATTTACCAAAAATGAAAAAAAATCGAAATAAGAAAATGGTTAGAAGATTGATCTTAATTACAACTATCAGTTTAGTAGCAATTTTGCTTATGACGTATCAAGTTTCTCCCTTATCAAAATTAAACAACATTCAAGTACAAGGAAAAAATATAACAACTACTCAAGCGATTATTGAAAGTTCAAAACTGCGAGCCAATCAATCTATTTGGAGTCAGTTCTTTAATAGAAGTAAATATGAAAAAAATATTGTAGAAAATAATATTCGGGTGAAAGAAGCTTCAATTTCATGGTCTGGGATTAATAATTTTGATATTAAAGTTTTAGAATACAATGTGGAAGGTTATGAAGTAGAAGGAAATCAATTTTTCCCAATTCTAGCTAATGGTGCCATTTTAAAAAATGAACCAGTAAACGATGAAACACGCAATAAGGCTCTTCCTGTTTTAGAAAACTTTAAAGGGGCAACGACACAAATTGAAAATCTTTTTGCCGCTTTGTTGGAATTACCAAAGGATATGCATGACAAGATTACCAGAATTAAATTAGCACCAAGAGACTCCAATCCTGATTTGGTTCGATTGTTTATGAATGATGGAAATATTGTGGTTGTTTCAATTGAAGATATGGTTGATAAATTAGATTATTATCATTCAGTCGTCACTCAATTACCAGAACCTCAAGTAATTGATATGGAAGTTGGTATCTTTGCTTATCCATTAGATCAAATAGACAAACCAATTCAAAAGGTTGAAATTCCTCAAGCAAACACTGATACAACCCAAATAACAGATGAAGGACAATAACTAAAGAAAAACTTAAAAAAATACCTTTCCACTCAACCGTTATTTGTGGTAATATGTTAAGGAATGAAATGAAAAAAATTATTTACTTAAACTTATAGTGTAAAGTATCAGGAGGGAATCCATAATTATGGAAAGATCACAGGCAAGAACAGGTATTTTCACCGCTCTTGATATCGGTACAACAAGCGTTAAAGTTGTTGTTGCTGAATATATCGAAGGACAAATGAACATTATCGGCGTTGGTAACTCAAAAGCCGAAGGACTAAAAAAAGGTTTTATTATTAATATTGATAAAGCAGCTGAATCTATTCGTCGTGCAGTAGAACAAGCTGAAGAAAAAGCTGGTATTCAAATTAAGCACGTGAATGTAGGGATTCCTGCAAATCAATTGGACGTAGAAGTATGTCAAGGGATGATTGCAATTAACACGCAGGCAAAAGAAATTACAGATGAAGATGTACAAAATGTTGCAGCAGCTGCATTAGTACGTTCAATCTTACCAGAACGCCAGATCATTAGCGTGATTCCGCAAAATTTTGTGGTTGATGGCTTTGATGCAATTCAAGACCCACGCGGTATGATTGGTGTGCGTTTAGAAATGACTGGACTTTTATACACTGGTCCAAAAACAATTATCCACAATATTCGTACAGCCGTTCAAAAAGCTGGCTTGATTGTTGATGATTTAGTAGTGATTCCATTGGCTTTAGGAGAAAACATTCTTCAAGAAGGACAAAGCTCATTTGGAACAGTTGTTGTTGATATTGGTGGTGGACAAACAACTACTTCAATCTTTTCAAACAACGAACTACAATTGACATTTGTGGATCCAGAAGGTGGAGAAAGCGTGACAAACGATATTTCTAGCTACCTTAAAACATCACACAAAAATGCCGAAGCTTTAAAAATTAACTACGGTATGGCTGACTCAACCCAAGCAAGTGAATACGAAGAGTTTCCTGTAGATGTTGTTGGTCAATCAGAGCCAATTAATGTCGATGAACATTACTTAGCACAAATCATCGAAGCACGTTATGCGCAAATTTACCAAAATGTTTATGCATTCTTACGTGACCACGAAGCCCTAGATTTACAAGGTGGAATTATTTTAACTGGTGGAGCTTCAAGTATTCCAGGAGCTAAAGAATTAGCAGCTGAAATTTTTGGTGACATCACAATCGAACAATTTGTACCAAATCAAATGGGTCTTCGTAATCCAGTCTTTTCAAACGTGATTTCAATCGTTGAATATGCAGCTGGATTAAACGATATTTACCGCATTTCTAAAAGTGCAATTATGGGTGATACATTTGTTACTCCACAACAACCTCGTAAAGTAGAATATAATGACTATGTAGCACCGACACCAACTTATACTGAGCCTCAATACGAAACGCCAGTATATAACGACTATTCACAAGATGATTACTATGATGAAGAGCCAAAAGAAAAAGGCCCTGGTATCATGTCAAAAGCGCGTGGATTATTCAACAATCTTTTTGATTAATACGTAGTGGTGAATTGCGCATTTCGTAATGATAGTGTTGTAAGAAATGGGTAATTGCATCCCGATATATAGAGAGGATATTATAAAATGGCAATTGAATTTGATAACCAATTTAAATCCGGCGCGGTAATTAAAGTTATCGGTGTCGGCGGTGGTGGCGGAAATGCTATTAACCGTATGATCGACGAAGGTGTCCAAGGCGTTGAATTTATCGCTGCAAACACAGACGTTCAAGCACTACAAGCTTCACAAGCAGAAACTGTTATCCAATTAGGTCCAAAATTTACTGGAGGACTAGGTGCGGGTGCAAAACCTGAAGTTGGTAAAAAAGCAGCTGAAGAAAGTGAAGAAGAATTAACTGAGGCTCTTAAAGGTGCTGACATGGTTTTCGTTACTGCAGGTATGGGTGGCGGAACTGGTACAGGTGCTGCTCCAGTTGTGGCTAAAATCGCTCAAGGAATAGGTGCATTAACAGTTGGTGTTGTGACTCGTCCATTTTCATTTGAAGGACCAAAACGTGGCTTAGCAGCTGCTGAAGGAATCAGCGAATTAAAAGAAACTCTTGATACATTGATGATCATTTCAAATAACAACTTATTACAAAGTGTTGATAAACGTACACCAATGATGGAAGCATTATCTGAA
>JAITWV010000005.1 GCA_031285105.1 Streptococcaceae bacterium
TTCTTTCAACCACTTTATTTGTCCTTCTCGACTATTTTTTCTTGATTCTTTCGCAAAATTTCTTGTCAAAAATAAATCAAAAGGTGTTTTCATCTGTGCCATAATGACTCCCCATGTTAAAATACTTGTTGTGATTGCGATAGTTGCGACAATTTTATCTTTACGTTTCATCTGTTTTACCTCAATTTACTGTATATAAACATTTACAATGAAGTGTGCGATTTTATTACATTTTTACTATCCGAAGAAGCAACGATCTCATTATTGCTTCGTTTCATCACTCTATTCGTATTGTTCAAACTTACAATTGCAACATTTTCACGAACTGCAACAACTTTTGCTATTCCTTCATTTGTTTTAATTTTTTTTCCAATTTTTAGTTTTGGATATACTACTTCTTCTTTAGGTTTTGTACTCATGAATTTTCACCTCTAATTAATCACAAATATTTTGATAGGACATGTAATTTTACATTGTTCTTTTTCAGCTCATCTAGTTAAAAAGAATGCTATAAGAAACCAACAAGATTCGCTAAATAAGCTTTTTTAATCACGAAATTCATTTGCTAGTTCTCTATAAAAACCGGCATTTGCTGTAAAAATATAAGGATTCATGTAAATAGACAAAGCGATTATATAAATCCCTCCAAAAATTAAATAAAAAAAAGAACTCATATGCATAGAGTACAAAGTAAGTAAATAAATTCCATAACTATACATAATAATTCCAGGTATAAACCATATTAAAAATTGTAAATTTAGCAACAAAAACCTCCATTTATGTCCTTTCATCATTTGACGGCTCAACGTGAGTGCATCTAATGAATCAATTTCTGGATAATCACGAAGAATGTATGGTGCTTGAGAGTAAGCAAGTGATTTTATCATACCTGGAATAATAAATAACAAAGACCATAAATAATCGAGGATAATGACAAAAAACATAACACCTACACTTCTCTTATAATCTTTAAACCCTTCAGTTAGAATTTGGAATTTGGGACTTTTAAGGTCAAATAAGTCTAAATAAAACCACATCATCCCCACAGACAAAGGCATAAGAAATAAAAACAAATAAATATAGTTTAAGGCAAAATTTAAAATAGATACTGACAAACTGAATTCATTTAGTCCTAATAAATTTACTTCAATATTTCGTATCAGTAGTAACAGCAACAGACCAATCGTTGAAACAACTACTGTTACTAAATAGGTACTAATGCCAACTTTTCTATGCTCATTTAAAGCTTTTTTTGCTTTTTTTCTAACTTCTTTATTCACTAATTTTTTCTCCCAATTTAAATTATTTATTTTTCTTTAAAATCAGATAAGAACTCTTCCACCGATGATGGTATTTTCTTATTAGACTTCTTTATTTCTATTCTTTTTTTGTTCAATGAGTCAACAAAGTAATATTGATTGTTAATTTTTTTCAATTTCGCCACGTTTGTTAATTTTCTATTACTCAAAGTTAAATTGCTATAAACTGGATCGTAGATATTTCTTTTTGCATCAGCTATCGCGTTAAAAACTAAAAAAATCATTTTTGACTCTCCTTTTAAAATCCAATCTTCTCCTTTTTTTTCTAATGATTGAATTGAAAAAATGATATGCCCTTTTTCTTCCCCTTTTGTATCCTTCACAAAATCATACCGGTAATCTTCAAGAACAATTAATTGATTTTTTTTGTTAATCATAAACAAATCATTATAAGATTGATTCATCACTAATTGATCAACAGGTTTGATCTGTTCAAAGTAGTGTAGAATTAGTTTTTGACAAGCTATTAGATTCAATCCAAACACAAAAATCCAAAGAAATAATCTGATTTTTTTTATTTTTCTCATTTACTTTCTCCAAACACGATGCAAAAAAACGGAAGTCAAAATCAATACTATAAATATCGGAAGAAGAAATATTAAACTATAATTTTTAGTATTTTCTACTTTTATTTTTGATCGAAGTTGTTCCATTTTTGCTGCCATTTTCTGCTGGTTTTGACTCTCAAGTTTTTTTGCCTTTACTAATACACGATTTGGTGTTTCAAATGATGCCTCACAGGTGATTAAATAAAGCCATTGCGGACCTTGATCTTCTAACTTTTCAAAATCTGTATCTTTAATCATTTCTAAACTTTCTACCTGATATTCATAATTTGTCCCTAAATAACGAGTAAAAATTTTATCCCCTTTTGTTAACTCGGCAATGCGACCAAAAAGCAGACTTTGAAAACCTAAATGATGACCAATAATTGTCAAGCTATTTTGTTGGGGTAGTCTGTTTGGAAACAAGCTAACTACACCATTTCCCATATTTACTAAAGTTAATCCAACATAAATTGGTTGTGAGATATCTACTTTAGGAATGACAATTTGCCCAATAGCCGCTTCCTCTTGATTGTTTGCTCCTGATAAAATATTTTGAATTGTTGGAGCTGTAATTTCTTGTGGTTTTGGTATGACATCTGGCATTTTATTCGTTTCTATTATTGTTTTTGTCTGAGTCTGTGTTGCGATAACAAAATATTTAGAAAACGGAATAATGGCTAAAACCAATGCCAAAAAATATAGAATTGTTATAATTGTTTTCAAAAAAATATGTTGATTTTTCTTTTTTTTATCCATAATATTCCTCATATTAATAAAATAAGACAGAAGGAAACCCTCCTGACTTATTTTGACTGTACTTTTAAAAAGAACACCTAATCTATTATCTATTAACCGACATTTTCTAATTCCCATAATTTCGATAATGCAGTAAGACTAATTGCATCACGTTTTTCTTTAGGAACAAAATAGCCGATTTCCCCAATTTTAAATCCTATTTGTAACTTTTCTTCATCTTTCAAAATTGGTAATCTTATTCTATCGGCTTCATTCAATAATAATTTAATCGCCTGTGATAGTTTTAAATCATCAATTTTCAATTGGAACTCCTTAGCGCCATATGATTTTTTTGTTAATATATCTGAAAGTCCATTATTTGTATTATGCAGAATTTGAATTATCTCTTCATAGGTTAATTTTTCTTTTCTGATATTCCTAAAAGTATAAGCAATCCCTTTTTCATTTAACCAACGCATAGCAGCTTTGGAACTTTTGCTACTAGTTGACCCATAGACAATAAGCAATTTTATTTCCTCCCCTTGAAAAATAATTTTATTTTATTGTTTTAGTTCTCTATTTTTTTGTTGTCTTTTTCTTCGATTTGTTCGGCGACGTTGTAGGCTACTATTAACTTCCTCCATCAAAATACGCATTTGTTCTTCATATATAGCTTCTTCTTTCAAACGTGTATTTCGTTTTCTAATAGTAAAGGATACGATTAAACCGACAAAAATTATCAAAAGAACAATCCCTAAAATTAGATACAACTGATAATAATTTTTTGATTTCACTAAAGTCTTATCGGTTTTTTTTGCCTCTTTATCAACTAATTTTTCCTTATTTTCACCAATTTCTTCTTGCGAAGTTGGTATCGTGCTTTCAGTTGTGGTTGTTGTTATAGGCGGCGGTTGCTCAGTATTTTCTACTGATGGAACTTGCTTTTCTAGTAACGTTGCATCCATTGTTTGATAAGCTTTTTCAGATAAATTATAGGTATAAATCTGTGATTGTCTTTGTTCTTGCTCCCAATATCGTTTATTTAGTGACAACGGTGCAATTGTAATTGTTGAAAATTCTGGATATGGTTCTTCTTTATTATAAAAATCAGATAAACTAAAACTAAATGATCCTTGTGCATCTGTTGATAAAATGCTACTTTTTTGCAATTTGCTATCTAATCTTTTTATGCTGATTTGAACAACCTTATCTGTATCATTTGCTGCTATTTTTTCCCCATTTTCAATAACAAACACATGAAAGCTTAATCTTGCATTTTCTTGATGCTCAATAGTTTCATCTTGAACAATTTCAATTTTTGTATCACCAGCTAAGAGTTCCTCTCCTGTGGCAGCATAACTTCTTATCCAAAAAGAAAAGAAGAAAAAAGGAATGAGCATTATTTTTAGGAAATAGTATTTATTTTTTTTCATACTCTTCTCCTTTTCAATTTTTATCCTTCTTTTTTGAGTGTTTGAGCTTTATCTTTTAAATTCATTAAAAATTCACCATTAAAATTAGCCAATTCATAAATTTTTTGATAATATTTATCGCCTTCACTTTCTAAGAAAATTAATCTAGTGCGCGCATCTGCAATAATATTTTCCGCTTCTGTTTCTGCTTTGTTCACAATTTTCTTTGCTTGGATTTTTGCACCAAATAAAATTTCGGTAATATCTTCACGCGACATTGAACTATAATTATCTTTTGTATGACGAACTTCTTCTTTCAATTCTAAATTCACTTTACGAACATCTGTCAATTCTTTTTCTGATTCTTCTAATTTTGCTTCTAAGTCAAAAATTCTTGTCTGGTAATTTGTGATTTCACCTGAAAAGTCATCGCGAAATGCTCGTTCGTTTTCTTTTAATAATTGTTCATGTTCAAGGATTAACTGCTCATGCGCTTGTCGTAAACTTTCTAATTTTCCTTCAAGTGCCGAATCATTGGGGTTTAATGTTTTTAATGCTTCAATTTCTGATTTAAGTTCTTTTACTTCTAAATTCGCTTGAATAAATTGATTTTCCAAAGAGGTTTTCTGTTCCAAGAGTTGTTCTTTTTCTTCTAACATTTGGAAACTTTGATTTTCAAGATGTTCAATTAAGTCTTTTGCTCTTTGTAATTCATCTTGAATCGTTTTCTTTTCAGCTTTTAAAATTTCTTGTGCTTCATTATCAAGCTTTTGATTTTCTTTTAAAACAATCAGCGATTCCCTTACTTCGTCCAGTTCTAGCTTCATCTGTGATTCCACATCATTTTTTGTTTTTTGTATTGTTTCCATTTCCTCTTCTTTTTGTCTAAGAAGTAGTCTTGTATCTTCTAATGTTTCGGAAAGGCGGATATTTTGCACTTCAGCTTCTCTTAGTTTTTCAATTTCTTGTTTTTTTTCAAGAATTTGCTTATCTTGTGCTTCAATTTCTTCATACATATCAGCGATTTCCTTTTCATAGGTTTCCTTAATCATTTCTCTAACTTGTTTAAAATCTTGTTTATTTACCATAATCTCTTCTCCTCTTTATTTTTATTTTTTTGGTGCTATATAAGTAACTGACGATGAAAAGGCAATTTCATCTGGAATAATTCTATAAGAAACAATTCCTAAGCCCTTTACATTACTTTCAGAAATAACAATCCCTTGTGGTCCAATTGCTTCTACAAAAGCAACATGTCCATATGTCGGATCAGCTCCAGCAACTCCTTGAGAAAAACTAATAGCATCACCAACTGCTGGCACGTGACTAACATCATATCCCTTTGTCAATCCACTTCTTCCCCAATCGCCACCATTTCCCATATAGTTATCAATTGAATAACCTAGTTGCGCCATACGATTAAATACATACCAAGTACATTGTCCTACTGGATAAGAACCGGATAAATTATATTCCTTCCCGTCATATGGAGTAAGTTTCATTTCTTTTTGATATTCAACAGGAAGATTTTGAATTTCACTAATAATTTCTCCACTTGTCCCTATCGTTTCAACATCATATTGTGTCAAGTGATATGCCGCAATAATTGAATTCAATTTATTATTATATTGCGTATCTGTAGCATATTTTCCAGTTAAAAATTGAGTTGCTTGTAAATAGTTTTTGGCATTTGATTTCCAAGTTCCTTGATAAAAATTACCATCATGCCCAACACCACCACGAAGTAATTGGGTATAATCTTCAAGTGACTCTTTGTAACTTGGATATTTTCTAAAATTGGCTTGAATGGTGTATAATTTTCCCGTACCATCATCTTCATTTGTTGAAAATTGAACTGCATTTGTTTCGTAAGTTCCTTTAATACCAAACAAATTGTAATTAGGAGCTGTTGCTAATCCACTACTTCCTGAACCACTTTCTAAAATTGCTTGTGCGATCATAACTGAAGCATAAATATCATATTTTGTTCCAAGTGCTCTTGCATCGTTTGCTAGTTCATTAATAAAATTTTGTGTCTGCACATTTGCAGTTACATCAAAAGAAGCTGCATATGTGTCAATGTATTCTTGCCCTTTTGGGGTTAAATTTTTATCAATAATTAAATCCAATGCAAACGTTGGTGCATCTTTTTTATCATTCAAACTTTCGATATGGACTTGATTTTTAGAAGCCACAATATATTTTTCTTGTCCCAGATAAATAGCTGATTTCGTTAGTTCACCTTTTACATCTTCCCACATAAATATATCGCCAATTTTTGCTTCTTCTACTTTTTTCACATTTCCTTTTTCAGCTAATGTAACGTAATTTTCGCCTAGTCTCAGATTAAAAACTTCCTGATAAATGTCATTAATCAAATTCAGACTCGTGTATTCTTTTTGTCCACCCAGCCTTTTTAATCCAGCAGCAATAATTGCAGCTTGTCTTGAATCTTTAAGACTTGATAGCAAAGGTAATTCAAAAGATGATAAGTTTGAATGTGACAAACTGTTTACCGGAGCAATTTTAATATTGTCAGTTTCCCAATAAGCTCCATTTACCTTATTTGAATCACTAACATTCGGTTTTGAGTATGATTGAATAGATGTTTTAGGACTTTGAGATACCGGAGGCTTTTGTGTATTTGGTACTTCAGGAACTGCTGGTTTGGTTGGTTGCTTTGGTACTTCCGGTATTTCTGGTTCAACTGGTGTTGTTGGAACTTTTGGTATTTCTGGTTCAATTGGTATAATAGGTTCGACTGATGTTGGTTGATCTGGTAAATTCTGTATTTCATCTGAAATTGCTAGTTGTTCTTCTTGAGTTGTCTGAATATCAGCGACTTGTTGTTCACTTATCATATCTGCTGAAATAGCTAGTCCAACATTATTTGTAAGAATTCCTATTAAAGCAATGGTTACAATCAATTGCTTTGATGGATTCAATTTATTTGGCTTTCGTTTCATGTTTTTGTAAATATAACTTTCTTCCAAAACTTGTTTGAATTCTTCGCCATAAATACCAACTAGAATTTCAATAATTTCTTCAATATCCTTGGGTTTATATTCTTTCAATATTTTTTGAACAATTTCAAATTGGATAGATTCTTTTCTAGTCTGTAAATATTTCATAATCTTCCCCCAAAATCTCTATTTTTTCTGTTTTTTCATTTTTTTATGAACAAGTATGAAAGTTACTATTAATAGTAAAAATAAACTCAATCCAACTGTTAAAAAGATTCTATTATTCTCTTTTTTAGCAGTTATTTTTCCAACATTATCAACAAAAAGTTTAAACGTTTCTTTTGTTTGTTTCTTTTCTTCTTTTGTAGTAACTTCTAATAAGTACTCTTGATTATTTCTTAAAATAGTGCTTGAAAGTAACTCTATTTCAACTTTAGCATTTGGTACGAGTGTGCCATTTTTTAAAGTTACTTTTGAGTATTCTTTTCCATCTTCATCTTTAATAATTGCCATAATACTTGTATCTATCGCAACTGCAGGTGTTGGATTTTCAAGAAATATTTTTTGACTTTTAGCAGTTAATTTTCCAAGTTCAATTTCAAATTTAGGATCGTTTTCCTTTTTTTCTCCTTCAAGAACCAATGCGAATGCATAATTATAAACATTTACGATACTTTTTTGTTTTTCTTCTGGTGTTGGTTGGCGAGTAATATTGATTCCACCAATCTGCATGTCTTTGATTTTCCCATTTGGCACTTTTACAATAATTGGAAAATCAATTGACTGATTCGGTTTTAATGTAAGAACTGTTTTCCCTTTTTCTTTGTTCTTTCCTAGCAAAACATCTGAATAAAAATCAAAAGATGGTTTTTTATTTAAAGCTTTTTCTGTTGTCTTTTTATCTAATCCATAATCAATGACTAAATTTTTATTCGTTATTGCTTGATTAGACGTAATTTCAAAAGTATTTTCTTTATCTGCATTACTAATATGTAGCTTCAACTTAATTTCTTTATCACCATCAAGATTTAAAGACCAGTAAGTAAGTTTTTTATTTGTTTGATGCTTTTCTTGGATAATACTTGCAGAAAATCCAACTTCATCTGCTTTTATATCTTTAGTAAAGAGCGTATTTATAGCTAAAAATATTGCGATAATTGCTAAGAATAAACAGATTTTTTTATTTTTTATTGTTAGAAACATCTTACTTTTTCCTTTCATATATTGAGGCTAGGACATACAACCTGTTTCTCCCAGCCTCATATTTTAGATTAAATACCAGGTCCATTATTAATTGAGTATTTAAATGTGCCTGCTTTGACATTGTTTTGTAGTTTTAATGAATTTTTCGCTTGGATATTCAATCCTTTATTTTCAGGAAAAGTCATCGTATACTGCATCCCTGCTCCAGCTGAAACAATATAACTTGGTAAATTGTTGTCACTTGTTACTGAGGCGATTTGCACTGCTTCATCTTGATTTAAAATCGTTTCTTGTGAAGATACCGGATCAATCCATATATATTGCACTTGCTCAGGAAGATAATTGTTCATCATTGAAACAGTTAAATTAAAGCTAGGTGCTTGTCCTCTATCGTCTCTAGCAACTAATTTTTGTTGTCCCAAACCAGGAAGGCTAGTTGAAAATGTGCCATCCAATGGTAAATTACCTAAGTTGATGTTGAAACTACGAGACATATCTGATTTTAAGCCATACACTTTTGTTCCTCGAGGTTGAAACCAAGAAATATATTTTGCCGAATACATTTTTAGCATATCTGCAGAACTATATGGATTTGGTGTTAAGTTATTTGACATATCCGTGCGTCCAAATCTAGTAATTGTTCCTATATTTTGACGATACCAAATATCAGCTGAATTTAAATAATCTTCATTAGGTGCTTCTAAATCAAATCCACCTTTAAAATCAGCATTGACAGATGAGGTATGGGTTCTAAGTCCATCACCTGTGATATTAATCGGAAAATTCAGAATATTACTATTGAATACTGAACCGCCATAAGTGTTAAATGTTACTGTTTTAGGATTGTTCAAATTAATCGAACTACCAACAACAGGATTTCCACTAATTAATACCGAATTAGATTTATTATTTAATAGAAGTTCTGAATCTTGTCCGACATTCCAAATAACTGGATTTCTAAAATCACCAATATTCATGTAACCACCAGCGGTTGTTGAATAAAATTTTCCACCTTCAGCAATATTCATATTAAATTGATTATAGACACTTGACATAAACCATTGACCGCCACCAGCAAATGTATTTTTTGTTCCATTAATAATAAATTGACCATTTTTTCCAATATTCCAATTTACATTAAATGCATGCCCATCTCCCCAATATGACGTATAAGCACTATTCATATTCCAAATTAAGCTCGCATTATCAAAAACGCTTAATGTTGCATCTGGACCACTACCTTGTGAATAAAGCGGTTGATCATCTCCCCAGTTATAGTTAACAACCGTTTCTCCATCTTGAACTTCAACATTATTTCCCCCTTGAATCCACTCACCACGGTTGTCATCACTATACCAGTTGTATGCATCGTTTTCAGTTTGCAAATCATGATCAATCAAAATATTAAATGTATTTTTTCCTTGAAACACAATTTTTCCCATATTGTTAATAATTGGTTGAGCTCCTGTACGCGGTGCACCGTTTGTAGTTGTTACATTCTTATAAACGCTTGTCGCAAGAGCATTTTGCCCAATGACTTTAAAAATTCCACCTGAAATATTATTAATAATATTCGCATTTTCAATAGTCAAAGTCGTATTCGCAGAAATTGCTGTATTGTAAATATAAAACGGACCATAAGCTGTAGCTGGAGCATACCCTTGTGAAGTTGCATCATTTGTATCATTATCTACATGAAGCGTTTGATTATTTGCATTAATATAAAGTGATTTTCCTTCGGTGATTTTCCCTTTGCCAGAATTCCATGACTCAGTGGAAGCGCGCGGACTTCCCAAAACCTCCGTATTGACGAAGAAGTAAACAGTATTATTTGAAGTAGCATCTGGTGTTGTCGCTTGGTAAGTATCTTGCATGTCTTCCCAACCAGTAGCACCATTTGTTACTGTGTAATAAGTGGCCCCAGCTAAACCTGTTTTAGAACCATCCGTATCTATAGATCCAGTAAGAACTGATGCCTCAGCTTTATTTGCCTGTATTGAAAAAAGAGCAAATGATCCAAGTAAAATCATTGAAAGCAAATATTTTCTTTTAATTTTCATTGTCAAACTCCTTTCTAAATTCCAGACACTAAGCTGTGTGTGATAGTTGCTTGGTAATTGCCTGCTGCAATATATTGCGGTGTCGTAGAATTCATTACTATTTCTGCACCCACTTCACCACTTGATTGTGTTCCACTAGCATTTTCATTTCCCGATAATACTATGGCGTTTGCATTGTAGATATCTACCTTTGAATTTCCTATGATGGTTCCTGCATTATTTGCAACAGAAAGATAAAAGTGGTCCATTTTGAATGTGATTGGTTGTCCTTTATCATTTGTTCCACTAAAATCTCCTATTTTTGTTTGTACTTTATACCCATTGCCTGTTCCTGTTAAATCAACAATAGTATATGGTGAGTCTCCTTTTGTATCTAATATGATTTGCGTATTTACCGCATCTGCTATCCCAAAATCAAAACTTGGTACATTTGTTAACGAAAGCGCATTAACTTCTGGTGCGCTTACTGTGATAAAAGCATCTGATTGCATATTAAAGTCATCAATTTGTGTATCCGCACCGACAACTGTAAAACCAAGAAAAAGACTACTAGCAACAAGAGTTGTCATAACTAAATTTCTTTTTTTGAATTTCAAAATAATTCCTCCTTTCCTTGTCTCTTAATTTCCAGGGACTTCAGATAATGTCCAGATTAAATTTGTTGAATAACTGTCACTACTCTTAATTGTTGAACCAGGAATTTTCAAGGTAATCGGTGATTGTTTGGCAATTGAAGTTTCTGTCGTTGCATTTGTATCATAATCCGTTTTATCCCCAAACCTTAAAATCCATGTGTTTTCCCCTTGTCCAACTTTTGCTGCCATGACAATTGCTTTACTGGTTGAAACAACAAATTTCCCTTGTTGAATTACTGTTGGTTGACTTCCTGATTGTGCATCTGCAAATCCTTGAACCATTGATTTATCGAATGTAAGATTCGCACCTTTTAAGAAATCTCCTAACTTTTCTTGACTTGTTCCTTCGATAGTTGGATCAATAGAAGCTTTCCTAAATTGTCCATCTGTTTGTAAAGTTAAAGTCCATCCAGCTTTAGTCCGTCTTTGATCACTTACTTGTACATAATTTGAAGAAGGTGCTTGCCCATTAAGTATTTGTGGATGAGCATTTGCTGTAATATCAGAAGAAGTAATCGATTGAGCACCAAAACCTAGTGATGAAACAAAATCAATTGATAACATGCCACCGGTACCTGGATTGGGATTGCTACCGTCAGGATTTTCAGGGGAAACTGGATTACTTAAATTAGGCAATTGCGGATCTAGTGGTGGGACATCAATTACTCTTTCATCAAAAATAACACTTGCCTTTGATTGTTGTTGACTTGCTGCTTTTACTGTTGTTGCTGTGCTTGCTAAACCTATCAGCAGCACCGCAATCGTTGATGAAGCAATTATTTTTTTCATTATTGCATCTCTCCATTCTTGATTATTGTGATGTTACTAGAACTCGTTAATGTTTCTAATTTTTACAAAAACCAAATAATTCTTTTGATTTTTGTAAAAATTAGAATCAAAGAGATATTGATTCTAATTTAGAAAAGAAATTGTTCATTCAGACTCAAATTGTTTCATGAGTGGAATTGTTATTGGTACTTGTGTACTTAAAAATTGTTATTGAGAATTAAGTGATATTTTTTCACTTTGCACATATCTCATATTTCGTTAACAAGTCTGAATGAACGCTTTCTTTTTCACTTAGTTGCCTTCATTAATTTATTAATTGTGTCGCCAATTTACTTAATGAAGGAAATTTTCATATAAAATAAAATGATAGAAAATACTAAATTGTCTTGGCTAGAGAAATTGTTCGACAAAAGGTTTAAATCCTCTACAATTCTCTAGCAAGACATTTTCTATCACCTTACTAATCATTTATATGAAATTCATATATAATTAAATAGAAGTAATAGCTTTAATTATTGTTACTTTGTTCTTTTTCATCTTCCTCATCCTCTTTTTGACGACGTTTCCAAAGAATAAAGAATAAGAATCCTAAGATAATGAGTAAAATCAAAGCTCCAATCAGCCAATAGATCCACGAATTATCTTTTTTAATAGTGACGTCTTTTTCATTTAGCTTTTTCGCTTCTTCACCAGTAATTTCAAAATCTTTTTCAAATTTCCATTCATAAGCATATTTAATATCTTTTCCAGTCGAATCTTTGGCAGTATAAACACCATTAGGATCTTCTTGACCATGTACAATCATACTCAAATGATATTTTCCTGGTTTTAAAGGCTCTGAGTATTGATTTTCTTCTAGTATTCCTTGCTTACTTACAGGAATTGGAAAATCAAAATTTGTATTGGGTGCCATTTGCATCATATCTTTTTGAATGACAAAACTTGTATTCTTATCTGTAATACCAGTTATTTTGGCATCAACATTCATTCGGTTCAGATAACCCATTGTCGGATTTTGTAGATTTGCAGAAATAACATTACGATAATTTAATTGATTGGCATAAATATCATTTAGTTGTAAATTTGGTGCTACAATTGTTGGTTCTTGTCTCATTAATAACGCAATTACAAACGAATATTCATTTTTAATGGAAACACCTTTTGCATCATTTTGACTGCTGTTTGTCTCACTTGACTTTTGTTTAAATGTTAAACCACCAGCAATAACTCCTGTAAATTGTTCTTCTGGCATCGTTACTTGTACATCTAATGCTTGCGTTGTTTTTGGTTTTAACACTACTTCTTTTGGAAGAGTAATAAAATCTGTAATATTATATTTCAAACTCTTGTCTGTTTTAATATCTGTTGGACTATACTCAACCGCTCCATTCACATTCGTTGTTGCACTTGATCCTCCAATTTCAACCGTCACATCTTTATCTGTTGAATTAGATAATTTCACTTGCACCGTTTGAGCTTGTCCAGGAGTCATAAGCAAATCAAAATAACTGACTTTTTTATCCACCTGATTGTCTGGCAACACCGCCTCTACTGCAAAATTAAACTGACTAGCACTTGCCGAAAGGTTGCCAATAAAAAATACGACAGCTAATAAAGTAATCATAAATAATCGTTTACATGTTTTTGTTTTCATTTTTTCTCTCCTTTTGTCGTTAGTGAGGATTAGAGCTTTATAACTCTATGTAACAATAGAAGGAAATGAATCCCTTCTATCTATTTCAAATTTAGCGCGATTACACTGCTGGTGTATCTGCTAATGTCCAAGTAATTGTTGATTGATAGTTTGTAGCTAGTTTTGTTGATTTACCAGGAACAGCTAATTTAACTGAGGTAGCTGCTGAACTTGTATCACCAAATACTAATAAGTTTGTTCCAGCACCTTCACCATCTTTAGCACCAAGTAAAACTGAAGAAGATTGACCTGGTAATAAAGTTTCTTCTGCTTTAACTACTGTTGCTGGTGCTTTTGAAGAAGTTTGGATGTTACCACCAGTTAAAGTAATTTGTGCTCCTTCTAAAACATAACCAGTACTTCCTGCTACTGCGTTCATATCTTGGTCTGTAAATTCAGATGCTTTTGCAGTCAATGTCCAACCTGCAAGCGTTCCACGATTATCTGTTACCTGTACGTAGTTAGCACGAGTTGTTCCATCAGATAATTCTTGAGCTTGGGCATCATAAACTTTATCTACTGATGTAATTTCTTGTTTACCAAATCTGAAATTAGATGCAAAGTCAATTGATAATGGACCATTTGTTCCTGGATTAATAGGCAACTCTGGATCTGTTGGAATTACTGGTTTATCTGGATTTTCTGGGTCAACCGGTGTTACTGGTCCTGTTGATGGAGTATACGTAATGCTACCTTTTGAAGTATAAGTTTGTTCTGCAGCAAATGTAGTTGTTGACATAGCTGTCCCTACTAATACTGAACCTAATAAAATTGCTGATGCTAACGATAATTTCGTCATAATAATTCTCCTTTAATTTTGTGGAAGATCTGATAGAATCCACATTAATGTTGTTTTATAATTCACAGGATCTTTTGGTGTTGCTCCTGGAACTGATAATGTAATTGCGGTAGAAAATTCTTTTGTCACATCTTTTCCACCAATTTTTTGCGTTTCTTCATGTAAATCAGAAACCTCTCCCCAACGAGTAATCCAAGTCCCCGCTCCTTGCCCAGGATTAGCTATCATAATAATAGCTTCAGTACCTGGAACTAGATTAATGACTTCTTGTGCACTAGGCGCTGGTGAATTATTGTTACTTACCACCACCGGTTTAGTTAAAGATAATGCTGCACCGCTTAACTCATCATATTCTGTTTCTTCTGTAGCGTGGAATTGCGATGTTTCTTTTAACTTTAAGACCCATCCTGCTAAAGTTCCACGCTCATCGGAAACTTGAACATAGTCAGGAGTGATAACAGAAGAATCAAAATATCTTTGAGCTTGGGCGTCATACACTTCATTTTTTGTTGAAATTTTATGCACACCAAAGTCAAAACTGCTGGCGTAATCAAGACTAAGTGATCCACCAGTACCTGGATTTGGTGCCGTCTCATCTGGTTCCATCGGATATAATGGATTATTTGGATTGGGCGTCACCGGATTTGTTGGAGGTGTTCCTGTTTCTGATTCGTAAAATGATACACCCGCTTTACTCGCATAACTATGCGTATTTTGTTCATTCGCATGTATAACCATTCCACTAGCCAAAAACAGGATCGTTGGTAAGCTCATTAACAGAATTTTTTTCATCTGTTGCCTCCTAACTTTTTCTTTTACAGTAATTAAACTGCTGGAGTATCAGAAAGTGTCCATGTTAATGTTGTTTCATAAACACCTGCTTTTTTAGCTGTTGAACCTGGTACTTGTAAAGTGATTGGAGATTTTTTAGCTACAGATTTATCCGCTGCTGCTACATCTCCAGAAATGGCATCATAATCAGATTTTTGACCAAATGCATAAGACCATTTCCCCATCCCTTCATTTACTTTTGCACCAACGACTGTTGTGGCTGCACTTGATACTGCAAATGAATCACCTTTTACTTGAGAGGGTTTTGCTGCGTTTACTTCTGGTGTTGAAACCGTACCAGCTACTACATGACCACCACTAAAGTTTAATGTTGCACCTGTTAAATAATCCCCTACATTCGCGGTAGCTTCTGAAGTTGTTACACCAGGCAAGTGAAATTGTGCATCTTGTGCTACTGATAGTGTCCAACCAGCAAAGCTACCACGTAAATCTGATACCTGTACAAAGTCTACTGTGTAATCTTCAATGGTTGATTTATCTCCATCTGTATCAAAACCTGTTGGGTGTGCATAATAGGTTTTGTCATTTGATGAAATTTCTTGTTCACCAAACATCAAATCTGAAGCAAAGTCAATTGACAATGGACCACTTTGACCTGTTGGTGGTTTAATTGGGTCAATAATTTCTGGCGGATTACCTGGATCAACGATTGTTGGTGGTTGTGTAACTCCGGCTACAAAGGATACTGTTCCTTTTGATTGCGTTGTTCCACCTTCTGCTGCAAAAGCAACTGTTCCGCCGATAGTTGTTGCTAAAGTTGCGCCTGATAATAACAATGTTGCTAAAAGTGCTGATTTTTTCATAACTTCCTCTTTCTTTACAACTTTGCTTGTTGTAATCTATTTTTCTTTTTTTGTTGCCAATGTAATAGTGTCAGACTACTTGATAGTATTCCTACTGAAACAACATACATCCAAGTGCTAGAAGTATCACCAGCGTTTGGTATTCGTATAACAGTAGTTTTATTGATTAATTGTTCTTTTTCTTTAGGTGGTAACTTTTCCTCAGGTTTTGGAAATTCATACTTACCAGTAAAGCCAGCCTGACCATAGCTTTCATACCCGTGTTCTTGTGCATCTACATTTGCACCAGAAATGAATATTAAAAGAAATAAAACAAGTACAGAAAATTTTTTTCGCAAATCCTCTCCTCCTTTACACATAAGGTACTGATGTGTTTGACTTGTGATGTAGTTGAAATATATTTCTTAAAACAAGATTATTATAGTTGTAAATTTTATTGAGCATGCGACAACTTTTTTGAAAAAATTGCTAGTTTGTTTCGTAATGACGAAAACCCTTATAATAACGAGCGATTTTTTATAGAAATAATTTCCAGTTCCTTATTTCCTTACTGGAAGATGAACAATTTTTCTAGAATTTTTCCCTTAATACAAAAATTTTAGTAAAAAATAATTGGGATTCTGACAATTTTTTTAGAAAAAACAAAAAAAATGTCGTATTCTATAAAAAACTATCGTTAAGCAAAAAAAACCTACCAATATTGAGTAGGTTTGATAATATATAGTAACTATTCTTATAGTCGAAAAAAGAAGAACGCAAATTCACGTTCTCCTCTTTTGATTTTCCTATAAAAGTCCAATCATAGTAAAAATATGCGTCAACAACACAATCAATGGCAAGGCAAGAATTGTTCTCATAATAAACACGATAAACAATTTCCCTAACCCTAAAGGCATTTTCGATTTTAAGATTAATACCCCAGTTTCAGCCATATAGATAATTTGTACGATTGACAATGCTGAAAGGATGAAACGTGTATTGAAGTAAGTTTCGCTACCTAAGAAGATTGCTGGTAAGAACATGTCGATAAAACCAATTACGGTAATCGGTGCATATTCTGCGCCACCTGGTACTTGTAATAATTCTAAGAACATACCCATCGGGCGAGACAATAAGTCGATAAATGGTGTCATTCCGTGTAAGATTAATGCAACTGTTCCCCAAGCAACGATTACTGGGAATAAGTCAAAGAATGCGCCCATCCAACCTGATAATCCACCTTTGATGATGTGTGATGGTTTGGTAATTGCTGCACGTTCTGATGCTAAGAATAATGCTTTTTTGAATCTTGATTGTCCTTCTTCTACTTCTTCATCAATTGCTTTTTCAACACCTAATACATAGTTGTCTGGAAGGTTGCGTAAAGGCCAAATTCTTGGTGTGATAATTCCTAAAATGATACATACAACAGAAACCATCAAATACCATAATGCAAAGTGTGACTCAACGCCTACCGTTTGGGCAATTACTAATGAGAATGGTAAAGATACAAAAGCAAAGTTTGCTGAAATTGTTGCTGCTTCACGTCCTGTGTAGTAACCTTTTTCATGCTGTGTACGAGTTAACATTACCGATACTGCTGATGACCCAAACCAAGAAGCAGCTAAGTCAACTGAAGCGCGTCCTGGTAAAGTGAACAATTTGTTAACGAATTTCTTGATTAAAACACCGATGAACTCCATTAAACCAAATTCTGTTAATAATGGAATACAAAATGCTAATAATAAGAAAATTGTTGTTAAACCAGTAATTAATTCAAATACCATCAATCCACCACCGTCCCATGGGTGTGTGATGAAGTAAGAAAGGCGACCTAAGAAGTTTGCTGGGTTCCCTTCTGCGTCAAATGAGCCAAATGATAGGCTAAATAAGTTCATTGTCATTACTACAAACGCAATTAGACGTGTAACCGCATACAAAGGACTAGTCAAAGAAACTTCCTTTAATGCTTCATTGTTCATGATAAATTTTGGTTTAAATATGTACCCGACAATTGTCAGTAAGAATGAAATGATGATAAATGAGTAAGCTAACCAAACACGAATATCAGTGTCACCCACATGCATTACCCCATTCAACCAGCTAATTGCTACTCCTAATGGAATATTAAATACACCATCACCAACTGGAATTGGCATTAAGAATAAAAAAGCTCCAACAATTGCACCAATTATGAATTTTGTTTTTCCTTTCTGACTAATAACTAAGTCGGGTTTCTTTGTGGTGGTTGTCTGACCCGCTACCGTTTGGGATCTTTCCATTGGATTTTCCATTTTCAATCTCTCCTTTTTCATTTTAAAGCAACCGTTTACTTTTTATTTATAAATCGATTACTAATGCTTATATAATTATTCTATAATAAAAAAATAGTGTTTATTATTTTATTTTTATCTACAAGTGAGTAAAATAAAAACTAAAAAACGCTTACATTCACAAACTTTCAATGTTATCATATTCTCATAAAATAATTTTTATTTCGGAGGAAGAACATGAAAGAATTACAATTTAATATGAGCGACATTGGATTTGGGGCAAACCGTTTGGGAATTATGCACGGTTGGGTGACGATTCAAGATCAAAATCCTGAGTTAGCTTCAAAAATTAACTACATTCCACATCGTTTATACCCAGAAAATCATTATGCTTGGAATAAAAAGTTCTATAATACTGTTCATGCAGCTTCTGTTTCAGTTTACGAAAAGAACTTAGAAACATTTGCCCAAGGAATGACGCCGATTTTAGTTGGTGGAGATCATTCATTAGCACTAGGTTCAGTGAAAGCAAGTATGAAAGCTCATGAAGGCGAAGATATTGGATTGGTTTGGATTGATGCGCATGGTGATTTGAATACTTTTGAAATTACAGAATCTGGAAATATTCATGGTATGCCAGTTGCTGGATTAATTGGCATTAATGATGAACATTACAATAATTTAGGCAATGATTTACGCATGAAACCTGAAAATGTAGCCTTTATCGCAACTCGTGATGTGGATTATGAAGAAGATATTTTAATGCACAAATTAGGTATTTTGAACTATACAGATACTTTACTTAGAGCAACGAGCATTGATGCGGCAATTGAGGCGATTACAAACAAATTCCGCGGAAAAGTTTCTAAATTACATATCTCATTTGACTTTGATAGCTGTAATCCAGAGGTCATCAAAGGAGTAACTACTGCTGTTCCTGGTGGATTAACGCGTGAGCAACCGTTTGAAATCATGAAAAAATTAAGCGAAAGATTTGAAATCGTGGCAATTGATATCGTTGAATACAATCCATTAACAGATATTGACGGTGAAACGTTGAATTTATTGGATGAAATGACAACGAAACTTCAGTCATTGGTGAAAGTGCCAGTTTAATTAAATCCAATCTAGACATCCAAAATTATGAAAGATTTTGGATGTTTTTTTATTTTTTTCACAAAGCTATCAAAATATGTATTATAATATTAATGTAAGAATTATATAAGGAGTTCTCATGGAAAATTTAATTCTCTCATTACAATACGATAATCAATTAAATCGCCAAATCGCTTTGTTGAAGTTTATTAATAACTATCCTCAAGGGGTTTCAACTGCCATTGTCGTTGAACATTTGCAGTGTACGAAAAAAACGTTACGTGATTATATTGTTTATTTGAATGATGAACTAGAAAATTATATACATATTCGCATTTCAGCAAAGGGAAAAGTCACTTATTTACTACGAGAAAGCATGTCTATTGATACAATTGTGTCGCTTTTGTATCAAGAAAGTTTGACTTATTTAATCGTGAACAGTCTTTTACATAATGAACAATTATCCGTTAATAATGCAACGATGAAATTTGCGGTTTCAAGGAGCACATTAATGAAAGCGATTAATCACATGAAAGCTGAATTGGCGTTATATCAGTTGAGCATTGCGATTAATCCAATCAAATTAGTTGGCGATGAAGTCAATATACGCCTGTTTTTGTTTCGTTTTTACACAGAAATTGGCAATAGCGCCTTAATTCGCGAAGATAGTGAACTTTTAGCAAAAGAATACATCGAACATCTGCATCAATATGAGGACAATCATTTATATCTAGGTACGTTTCGTGTTGCTTTTTGGAAATCCATTACTCAAGCAAGAAGAAATCGAAAATGTTTTGTGAAATTGCCTAAAGAATATTTAGATAAAATGAAGTTGGTTAGTGATTTTGAAAATTTTACCGATACTTATGAAGCTTTTTATCGTAAACATTGGCCCGTGATGTCTTTGCCGATTGATGAAATTGTATGGTCTTATTTGATTTTGCTTGATTGTGTGACTTATAGCGATAAATATAACGAGACATTTATTCCCGCACATTATCGTTATTACCGCAAAGCTTCTTGTCAATTAGTCGAAAAAATAAATCGTCTGCTAACTCAAAATATGAATGATCGATTGCGTGGATTTTTGATTAATACGGCAATTTTAAGTAGTTTAAGTAAAGAATTCGAACTTGTTGCTCCAGGAATCCGTCAGTTTGTTAAAGAAACACATAGCGAGCTGCATCAAATGTGGAAATTCGAGCTTGAACAATCCGATTTATCTTTTCGATATTTAGATGATATTGCAACGAATTTAGCGATTTTGCAGTTTAGTTCATTGAGTAAAAAACAAAAATTCAAGATTATTTTTACGTTTCAAGGTGCTAAAGGGTTTAGTGATTATTTGGCGGAAATGTCTAAAATTTTATTACTTGCAACCATTGAGCCGATTTATTGCTTGGAATATCCTGTGACTGATGAAGTGATTTCGCAGATGAATGCCAATTTGGTGATTTGTAATTATGATTTGTTTTTGAAAAATTCAGCGAAGGTACCCGTTGTGAGATTGTCGAATATTCCTTTGTTTAATGATTGGGAGATGGCAAGGGAGAAAATTGACCAGTTGTTGAGTAAGTATAATGAAATTGCCTAAGTTCCTCAAAACTTAGGCAATTTTTTTATTATCGTAAAACTACATCAAACACCCGAACATTATTTCCATTTCCTTTAATATCAAAGATTAATGTATAACAACCTAAGTCAACTTCTCCTTCAATATTGGCATTGTTCACATTTGTAGCTAAAACAATCGGCTCCATTCCTTCTAATAATAGAGTTAATGTCTGATTTGTTAAATCTAAATTCCCACGTAACCCATTTGCCAAAATGTCTGCACGTCTATTTAACAACTCTTGCCCAATTGAAACACCTTGTCCTGGTAATGTAATTGTCCCCATTGTCCAGTTGGCATGAATACGGTGCGATTCTAAGTCATTTCTCCAGTGAACAATCCCACGGTCAACACGGATAATATCGCCATTGACAGCCTTCTCTGGCATGGTTGTACAAGCTACTTCCACTCGCCCATAGTTTGGATGGCGCAATTGGTGAACCGCTGCATTTCCATCAAGACCATAATTTCTATGGATTAATGGGGCGTTGAATGATACAAGCATATTGTTCCAAGCACCTTGAACACCTAATTGTAATTGATCTAATGAAATTTCTGTCGGTGTAATAACTGGACGATTCTCGACATTTTCGATAATTTCCCAATAACCTAAACCAGTTGCGGTGTTGATTGCGACTGCGTTATTGTGCCATTGAACATGACGAACACCTGAAACGCGAATCCATTGTCCGATTAAGTCATTGGTTAATTGATTTGGTACTGCTGCAGCTCCTGTTCCACCTTGGTTTTGAACGAATAATCCACCCCACTGGCTATTTGAGTCTTGGATGACTAACTGCCCATTGCCACGAACACCGGTTACATAGCCTTCAACAGTAATTAAATCACCAACTGACCTTTGACGATTGGCTTCATAAATGGAAATACGTGAGTCCACACCGACTGTGACATTAATTGTTCGCTCAAGTGAAGCACCATGATCATTTGTCACAATGGTATTTGTTAAATCAATCGTTCCTGTGACCGTAAATGATTGAATATCTGTTAGGTTGGTTGGGTCATAAGCTGGGTAAATAGAGTTCATATCCCAAGTAATCTCAGCAGGGGCACGCCAACCTCTTTCAGACACGCTCTGAGCTGTTGTTGGTAAACGTAAACCTTGCGGCGTTGCTGGTGCGCCATGTAATACATAAACGTCTTGGGGTGCATCAATTGATACTAAGTTGTTTGTTCCAGGACGTGCACGTAAACTTTCTGATGCTAAACGAACACCAAATGGTTGCGTCATTGCAACTCCATGTGGTCCTGTGATTTGTGCACGAACGTAATTGCTATTGATATTGTTCCAGTGAGCGTTGATGTCTAAATCATTTCCAGTATGAATAATTTGTCCATCAGCGACCCATGTAATTTCCGTGTAGTCGTTTGCTGAAATGGCGATATTATTATCTTCAGCTACAATGTTGGCAATCGATGGTGCTGCTTGATGTAACATGAAAACAGTATTCGCATTTCCACCGTTTGGCATTGGACTTCCATCAGGCATGGTTGTGTTTACTTCAGGATCCGTTTCTCCCACGCCACGATTGACACGTGCGACCATGTAAAACGCACCGTCTTCCATTGCTTGTTTGGCACCTTGCTCATCTAACTCATCTAGTAAAAGAACATTCCAGTTAAATCCTGCTTGGTTCATTGAATGCGAGTCATCGTTAGAAAATCCCCAAACTGAACGTCCATAAGGCATTAATTCAGATAAAACATTGTCCCAAACCACACGATCTGAACGCGTTTCATTGTCATTACGGTTGAATAATTCAAATCCTAATAAAGAATCAAAACGGTCAAATAACTCCACATACTGAGAAACACGTAAAGGATTGTGCGAAGAAGCTGGATTGCCACCTGCGCCTGTAGTGTAACGCCCTGGGTGAGCCATAATTGCGACTCCACCTAAATCTTGTGTGGTTTGTAATGTACTTTGAACAGTTGCTCCTGGTGCATCGGTAAAGTCAGCCCATAAAGTAACAATGTGTTCTGTGCGTGATTGTTCATTGGCAAATGGAATCGAAATCATCCCACCTTGATTTTCCGGGCGATGAAAATGTGGCCCAAAA
>JAITWV010000031.1 GCA_031285105.1 Streptococcaceae bacterium
GAAAAGTAGAGTAAATCATCAATGTTTATATATCCTTGTCTAACTAATTCAGCAATTCCTCGTATAGAAAATCTTCTATCTCCTCTGGAATTTGCTAAATAAAAATTCATTATCTTTTCGGTGTGTAAGTCATTACTGATAAATTCTGTATTAACTAATTGCCCGTTTTTTCCACCACTTGAGAGATTGTCATAATAAACGAAATCATATTTTTCAAAAAAAAATCGCAAAAGAGCATTTGCGTCCATGATTTCTTTATTCAACATTGTTTTTGTCAATCTGATTACCACATAATCTTCTGTGTTGTATTTATGAATTTCATTAATTACTTCAAGTTCTTTTTGATTTGGTTCAAAAATCATAATTCCCTACCATCCTAGAATCATCATTCAATTCGTTATTTTTTAACTACTCTTACGTTATCTCTTTACCCAAACAAAAATCCTTTATATCTTCTTTAACAACAAATTCAAATCGATTCTCAATTTGATGATGTTCCATAAAATTATTATAGTTCCAGTATTCTTCAGGTGTTTCTTCCAAATAATTCATCAATAATTGCGAAATCGCAAAAGTATCTGCTTCATGTTCTAAATGCCTTTTTCCAAAGTTATGGTAAATCGTACTGAATTCGTCATGTTTCAAAATAAGATGACCAAGCTCATGGCATAAAATATATTCTTGTTTCGGAATGGACAAATTTGCATTAATAAAAACATACTTTCGCCCATCTTTAACATCAGCATATCCTTCGTTGTCTAGCATTGGTGTGATAAAAACTACAATTCCATGTTTCTTCGCTAATCCTTTCAATCTCTCAATCATAATAGAAGCCCCCTACTCCTGATTATTCTCCTGTGAGCGTAGATATGCTTCGATTAATTCGTTTAATACACGACGATCATTGTCTGTGATTTCTTTTCCATCAAATGAAAGAATTACTTCATCGTCTTTAATTTCAGCTCGTCTGATTTTTTCTTCAACAGCACTTTCTCTACCTAAAAGGTAATCGACTGATACTTCAAAATAATCAGCCAGTAATTTCAAATTTTTTGCACTAGGTTCATTAGTACGTAAAGTGTATAAATAATTTTTACTAAACCCTAAATCGTTCGCCACATCTCTTAATGTAATTCCTTTTGTATTTGTTAATTTTTGAATTCTCTCATATATTGCCATGTTTAAAAGCTCCTCTAAAATTAAACCCAATATTTTATAAAAATAGTTTACAAACCCAAAATAATGGGCTATAATGTTTTTGTAAGGTTGAGAAAGAAATAAAAAATCTCAACACTGCATTAGACCTTTGAAAATAAGTAGTAATTCAAGAACATCAAAGAAACACCAATGTAGAATCTTCTGAAAATTGCTCTAACAATAATTCAGACTTTTACTAGAATAAAACAGGTTTAAGTTAGAAGAAGTTATATCTGCTAGGACTTCCGCACACACTCACTGCTAGAAAGTAACAAAGATTCTCGGTCTTGATTAGAAGAATGGCACAAAATGTTTACATTCCACACATCAAGGCAAGTAGTGTATGGGCTATTATTTCTTTGAAAGCAACTTTTACAAGAAAGTATTGAATATACTCGAATATAAAAATAAGCATTTGACAACCGCTTGGATTCCCAAATGCCCTTAATAAAACTTAGACACTTTTATTTTATGGGTAAATGGAGAAAAAATCAAGAGATTGGAAAAGTTTCATGAAACAACTAATGAAACCTAATTGCTTGTCGGAATACGTCCATGCCGAACAATAAAGATGGAAAGCAGTTTGCAGTGCATGACAAAACTGACCTGCTGGGAGCCATGAACGAGTTTAGTAACAAAACCAGAAATAAACTGGGAAGAACTTGTGTAGTGATAACTTATCGCTATTTGGGAATGAAATGGTTTAGAGTTGCCATGATGATTGTAGACAGCAATCGGAGCGACTTTTATCTATAATTTAGAACTACTGAATCACATTTATCATTTTGCGAATCAGCAGAGAAAATCGTTGAATCAGCAGAAAATTAATTTGTTACTTTATACAAAACGCTTCATAACAGTGTTTCACTTAAAAACAAATCAGCAGAAATTTTGACGAATCGGCAGAAAATCAAAATTTCAAAACAATTATTACCAATGAGATTCAGATTTTATACTGGTGCAATTCCATTACTCATTATTTAACTCAACTAATAATCCTTATTACCAACGACTTCAATGGGAGTTGCTTTTTTTGTTTCTGAAAGGAGTGTATAATATAGAAAAACGAAGTGATCAGGAGGTGCTATTTTACATGATTTATACAATAGAAGAAATCAGAGAAATTGTTCGTCCTATTGCTAATAAGTATGGGATTAAGAGGGTTTATCTTTTCGGCAGTTATGCACGAGGAGAGGCAAATGAAAATAGCGACATTGATATTCTTGTCGATGTTGCTGGTTCAGAAATCGCAACACATATGGCCGATTTTGGTGATGTATTAGAAGATTTGACAGTTGCTTTGAAAAAAGAAGTCGATTTAATCACCGTTCAATCTATTGAAAGAGATAAGCGTTTCAATAGAAGAAAATATTTTGTTGAAGAAGTGGAAAAAGACAGGAGGGATTTATTTGTCGCTTGATTATAGGGATAAATTAGTATTACTTCAAACTCTGGAGTACATCCAAGAGGTTGATACAACGTTAAAAAGATTTGGGCTAGAATTTGAAACTTTCATTGAAGACTTTGTCTATAAAAACTCAGTTTCAATGTCAGCGATGCAAATTGGGGAACTAAAAAATAGTCTATCAGACGAATTCATTGAGAAGTATGGTAGTTATTTTGATTGGGATAGTCTTAGAAAGTTGAGAAATCAATTCGCTCATGCTTATGCTCGTATTGATGAAGAAATCATTTGGGACTTTGCCACTAGGAAGGCTCCTGAGTTAGAAGAAGTGATTAATAGGGTTTTACTTGAAGATAGAAAACAAGAAAAATAAAGTCGGTTGTTTATTAAAATAGCAATCGACTTTTTTGTGTATAAAGAATCTCTAGGAGGACAAATAAATTTTAACTTTACAAACAATTGGTATTTTTTTGGGAATAAGTATTGGCGCTTATTTAACCATAGTTTTATATTTTTTTAGTCAAAAAAAGAATGAATTTACCGTTAAAGGTATCAAATTGGTTTATCTTTTTTTCACAATTCAGCTCATTATCTTAATACTGCTTGTATACCTAAGCCAACCAAGATAAATAAAATTATACCTGTAACAATTTTCCGAAAAAAAGAATAATTACTTGCTTGTAGATGAATAAAAATTTCCCATATATATGGAAGATATGCGATTGTAAAAAGAATTAGGAAAATAACCCATGATGTAGCTAATATTATTCCATAAAGCCCTTCTTCATTCGATAAAAAAATCATCGGCATATTAATTTGAATATATTTTACTTTATTCAAAATCAGCGTGGATAATAAAATAATGGAATTGATATATAATAA
>JAITWV010000126.1 GCA_031285105.1 Streptococcaceae bacterium
GGCAATTATTGTTGCAAGCCAAAATTCTAAGTTTAGTGATTTGGACCCAGCTGCAAAATTGAATCAATGGAGAGATATTTTTCCAAATCAAAGTATTAAATTACAGATGATGGCTGAAAAAACATCAATTTGGGATGAATGGGACAAAACTAAAGCAAGAGAAATTGAATATTTCGAAGATGGAATTATCAAAGAATTAAATGACTTTATGATAAAGTAGTTGGTTTTTCGATTCGAAATTTGAAGAATATGTCAAAGTTTGCGATTGTCTATCCAGATTTGAAATTTGTGCAGCTAAGTGTGTGTGGTTGCTGATGAGGGGAGAACTTTGACATAATAGTCTTTTGAGTAATTCTGACAGATGTTGGGATTGCTCTTTTTTCGCTTTTAAATAACGATTTTGTGATGAACTGTAGAATTGCTATTAGGATTTGAGTTGACAGGTTGGATGATTTTGATAGTTATTACGTGATATAATATATTATCGAGATTTCAAGGGAGATATGTTTATGAAACAAATTTTTATATTTTCAGATACAAAAAAAGATAACATTTCATATTTTGAACGTGAGCCGGCTATTTTGGTCTCCATGAGTCGCAGTGACCTTCCGTATTTAAAGGAACAGGATTTTGCGAATTATCCAGCCGTTTATGTTTTGATTGGTGGAGATAAGAGGTATGTGGGCCAAGCAGCAGGACAATCAATTTCACTTCGCTTGTCTCAGCACTTTCTTAAAGAAGACAAGCTTTGGGTTGAATCTGTTTTATTCTTTGCGAGAGCTGATGGTAAGATGTCAAGGGCAGACACTGATTACCTTGAAAGACGACTTATTCAAGATTTTCAAGAAAAGTCTGACTATGAAATGAAAAACTCCACGGCTGGAAACAAATCGTATATTGATAAACTTCAAAAAGCTAAATCAGATCAATTGTATGAAACCGTGTTTGAAATTATTGATGAAATTGCAAATATTGATTTGTTTGGATCTTCAAAAGAAAGTATGTCATCAATGGGTGAAGTTGATTCATTAGGACAATATAGAATAGAGTATGATGGCAAACAGTTATCATCAAAATCAGCTCGTGGCTTACTGATCGACTTTGTTTCTCATCTATTTACTGATGAGAAGTATAATGATAAATTACAAGAATTAATTGTCGATGAGACTCCCAGCTTTGCGATGATTCTAGGTCGTAAGCCATCAACGTACAACGGAAGACCTAATTCTGCTAATGTGGCTGATGGTGTGTGGGTTTATGCAAATTTCAATAAGAAGAATGTTAAAATTAAACTTGAAAAATTGGCTCATGAGCTTGGTATTAAGGTTAAGATCAAGTGGTCATAATATAATTCAGATAAGGGGGAAGATGAATTGGCAAAGAAACAAGTGAAAGAGATTATTCATGCAAAAGGGTTAGAGATTGCGATTTATACAGATGATTTTAAAGATGAGTTTATTTCATTAACTGACATTGCTAAATATAGTAATTCCGAATACGCAAGTGATGTTATTAATAATTGGATGAGAAATAGAAACACTGTAGAATATTTGGGGATTTGGGAAAAACTTTATAATGTAGATTTCAATTCCCTCGAATTCGAGGGAATTGAAAAAGAAGCTGGGAAGAATTCATTTGTGTTATCACCTAAGAAATGGATAGAGACTACAAATGCTATTGGGATGACAACGAAAGCTGGTCGTTATGCTGCTACATTTGCCCACAAAGACATCGCATTAAAATTTGCCTCATGGTTATCACCAGAATTTGAGCTGTATATTATTAAAGACTATCAGCGACTTAAAAGTGATGAGAGTAGTCGTTTATCTTTAAACTGGAATTTGAATCGTGAATTGTCTAAGCTGAATTATCGAATTCATACAGATGCAATCAAAGAACACATCATTCCTCAAGTTCTTTCAGCTCAACAAATTGGCATTACCTATGCAAGTGAAGCTGATGTGCTGAATGTTGCATTATTTGGTAAGACTGCAAGGCAATGGCGCGATGAAAATCCTAAGAGTAAAGGTAATATGCGCGATGATGCTACACTTAATCAGCTTTTAGTTTTAGCCAATATGGAAAATTATAATGCGATATTAATCGAGCAAGGGATATCACAACCTGAGCGACTACAATTGATTAATAGTCTTGCGATTAAACAACTACAAACAATTGAGAATGTTGGCGTTGACTCTATAAAAAGACTTGAGAGAAAATAAATAGGTATGTTTCCAAACACAAAAGGCATAAAAAATAGGGAAAGCATTATATCAAGGAAATTGTTGAACTGAGAGATTTCAGATTTTGGTCTGAGGTCTTTTTTTGGTACTTGCTACAGTGACAAATGTACCTATTTAAGCTGAATTAAGCGTGTTATACTTGATATATTAAATTACAATATGAAAAGAGAAAGTCTATGTTAACAAAATGGAATGGCTACAATTAACTAGACAGATTAGGAAGGAAAATAAAATAAATGACAAAAATAAATACAACAACAAATAAAACTATTAAGCTAGATTTTATTGGTGATGTTTATGCAAATACCATCAATTCCAAAATGTTAGGAACGTTTTATCTAAAAATATTCTTAAAAGAGGATGTAAAACCAGAGATCTTACAATTGGCACTGGAAGATGTAGTGAAAAAAACTCCTTATATTTATGGCAAAGTGAATGCTGAACTAGACTACGAATTATTAAGTGGCATTCCACAAGTAATCCTTGATGAAGAAACAATTCCTTTTATAGATTATTATCATGCAGGTGATAAGTCTCAGTTAAGAGTCTTGTATCATAAAAATGCAATTAAAATAGAGGTTTCTCATGTTTATAATCATTCCTTTCCGCTACGCTCCAAGGCACAACACCACATGAAAAATGGTTGAAGCCTGAAGTTTTCGCGTTCCTATTTTATAATTTATTTGAAGAAGCCTGTATACA
>JAITWV010000205.1 GCA_031285105.1 Streptococcaceae bacterium
GCCAGCCGAAAATTCGCAGTTAATAATTCACAAACTTCTTTTTTTACAATCTAAAATCACTTACGATGTACTAAAGAAAAAGTTATAACAAACCAACACTATTTACAAAATAAGCCAAATTTTACATACTGTTACGGGAGGAAACAAATGAAAAATATGCAAACAATGGACGGCAATTCAGCTGCAGCGTATATCTCTTATGCTTTCAGCGAAATTGCTTCTATTTATCCAATTACCCCAAGTTCACCAATGGCTGAGTTAGTTGATGAATGGCAAGCAAAGGGGAAAGTAAATTTATTTGGGCAAAAATTAAAAGTGGTTGAATTGCAATCAGAAGCAGGTGCAGCTGGTGCGGTTCATGGTGCGTTAAAATCAGGGGCATTAACGACTACTTATACGGCTTCACAAGGACTTTTGTTGATGATTCCCAATATGTATAAAATCGCTGGTGAATTATTGCCAACGGTTTTCCATGTTGCTTCTCGGGCGGTGACAACCAATGCGTTGAATATTTTTGGTGATCACTCAGACGTTATGGCGGCTCGTCAAACAGGATTTGCGATGCTAGCGCAGTCGAGTGTACAAGAAGTAATGGACTTATCAGCTGTTGCTCATTTAGCGACATTAGAGTCAAGTGTACCGTTTTTATCTTTTTTTGATGGCTTTAGAACAAGTCATGAAATTCAAAAAATTGATGTAATCGATTATGATGATTTAAAATTTTTGATTAATGAAAAAGCAATTGAAGACTTTAGAAAACGAGCGATGAATCCCAACTCGCCATTTATTTCAGGAACCAATCAAAATCCTGAAATTCACTTCCAACAACGTGAAACGATTAATTCGTATTATGATAAAGTTCCAGGAATTGTGCAAAAATATATGCAACAAATCAATGAACTTCGTGATACTGATTATGATTTAACTTGTTATTACGGAGCTCTGGATGCACAAGAAGTCATTGTAGCGATGGGTTCTGTCGGGCAAACGATTGAGCAGACGGTTGATTATTTAAATGCTCGTGGCCGCAAGGTTGGTTTTTTGAATATTCATTTGTATCGTCCATTTCCAACTGAAAACTTCTTGAGTAAATTGCCAAAAACGCTGAAAACTTTAGCTGTTTTAGATCGCACAAAAGAACCTGGTGCAAATGGTGAGCCGCTTTTACTTGATGTACAATCGGCTTTATATGCAAGTGAAGCTCGTCCAGTGATTATTGGTGGGCGTTATGGTTTAGGCTCAAAAGATACAACGCCCAATCAAATTGTGGCAGTGTTTGATGAACTTTCAAAGGCACCAAATGAAATGAAACAACGCTTTACCATTGGGATTGAAGATGATGTGACGCATTTATCTCTTGATGTTGGTGAATTGCTTGACTTAACGGATGACTCAACGTTCCAAGCAAAATTCTGGGGCTTTGGATCAGATGGAACAGTGGGGGCTAATAAATCAGCAATTAAGATTATTGGTGACAACACGGATATGAATGCACAAGGGTATTTTGCTTATGACTCGAAAAAATCAGGAGGTTTAACCGTTTCACATTTACGATTTGGCAAACGCAATATTCGCTCTACTTATTTGGTGGAAAGTGCGGATTTCATTAGTTGTTCAACTGCAGCTTACGTCAATCGTTATGATTTGTTAAAAGGTTTAAAACCAGGAGGCACCTTCCTTTTAAACACCGTTTGGAGTGATGTGCAACTACAAACTCATTTACCAAAAGCTTTGAAAAAATATATTGCCGAAAATAATATTCAATTTTATACAATTGATGCGCTGGCTATTGCAAAAGAGGCTGGTTTGGGTCGAAGAATTAACACTGCAATGGAATTGGCATTCTTTTATTTAACGAATATTATGCCGTTTGATGAAGTGTTTAATTTACTAAAAGACAGTGCGAAAAAAGCCTATCAGCATAAGTCAATGGCAATTGTAGAAGCGAACTGGAAAGCAATGGATGCAACAGTTGCGTCTGTCCACAAGGTAGAAGTTCCTGCGCATTGGGCAAAAGAAGAAGCACAAACCACTACACGTAAAGAAGGTCAAAGTAAATACGTCTTTGAAATTCTTGAACCAGTCAATTCATTAAAAGGTGACTCAATTTCAGTTGGTACAATGCTTAATAACAACATGCTTGATGGAAGAATGCCTTTAGGAACAGCGGCAGTTGAAAAACGAGGAGTCGCCATTAATGTACCTGAATGGGATGTTGATGCTTGTACCATGTGTAATGAATGTGCCTTTGTTTGTCCACATGCGGCAATTCGTCCATTCTTAGCAGATGAGGAAGAAGTTGAATTAGCACCAGAAAACTGGATTACCCAAACCATGCGTGGAGCTGATGGTTTACAATATCGTATTCAAGTTTCCGTTGAAGATTGTACCGGTTGTGGACTTTGTGTCGAAGCTTGTCCAGCTAAAGGAAAAGCTTTATTCATGAAACCTTACGATGAAATGAAAAAAGAAGCAATCAATTGGGCATTTGCGATGACGTTAAAAACCAAGAAAAATCCAGCTCGTGAAGGAACCCTTTTAAATACTCAATTTAACAAGCCTTTATTAGAATTCTCAGGTGCTTGTGAAGGTTGTGGGGAAACACCTTATGTGAAGCTACTAACGCAAATGTATGGCGACCGTATGATGATTGCTAATGCGACCGGCTGTTCATCTATTTGGGGAGGCGCTGCACCGGCGAGTCCTTATGTAACCAATGAATTTGGACAAGGACCTGCATGGAGCAACTCGCTTTTAGAAGATAATGCAGAATTTGGCTACGGTATGATGTTAGCAAACTTAAATCGACGTGAAGCACTAGCTAATCAAATGAAGGCAGCCTTGTCTGAAGCAAGTGAAGATTTACAAGCTTTGATGCAAGACTGGATGGAAAATTTAACAAACTCAGATGGGACACGTGCAAGAGCAACCAAATTAGAAGCACTAATCAAAGAAGAAATGACTGATAGCAAAGTACTTCAAGCAATTTACAAACAACGCGATTTATTTGTAAAACCTTCACAGTGGATGATCGGTGGCGATGGTTGGGCTTATGACATTGGCTTTGGCGGAATTGATCATGTGATTGCGAGTGGGGCGGATGTGAATATGCTTGTGATGGATAATGAAGTGTATTCAAATACAGGTGGACAAGTCTCAAAAGCAACTCCGCTTTCAGCAATTGCCAAATTTGCATCAGCCGGTAAATTTGTTTCTAAAAAAGACTTGGGTATGATGGCGATGACATATGGGCATGTTTATGTTGCGCAAATTGCTTCAGGAGCCAATGCCATGCAAACCATTCGCGCCTTCCATGAAGCAGAAGCGTTTCCTGGACCATCAATCATCATCGCTTATACACCATGTATCACACACGGACTAAAAGGTGGGATGAGTCAGTCTTTACAAGAAGCCAAAGATGCGGTCAATTCAGGTTATTGGTCACTTTATCGTCATAATCCGATGCTAATAGAGCAAGGCAAAAATCCAATGACCCTTGACTTTAAACGTCCAGAATTTGACAAAATGAAAGACTTTATGCGTAATCAAGTTCGATTTGCTTCGCTTGAAAATACTCATCCAGATTATGCGGAATCGTTGTTTGATAAGACAGTTCATGATGCTAGAGTTCGTTTCTTGAATTATGCGCGTATGAGTGGCGATGAAGCAAAATATTTAGCGCGTGAAGCAAAAGGTGTTGTAGTTGAGGAAGTAAAGGCTGAAAGACCGAAACGTGAACGTGTTGTTGACTCAGAGGCTGAAGCAAGACGAGCTACAAGACGTGCACAGCGTAATGCTAGACGTGAAAATAAAGAATAGTTTTTGAATTGATGTGATTAGAAATGGCAGAGTGAGAAATATAGCTCTGTCATTTTTACAACTTTTGTGCACAAAAGTTGTAAAGTGATGAAATGTATAAAAAGGTAAGGGGATGTTTAGATGATTTTTATAAGAAAAGCAACACTACAGGATGCAAAACAAATTCAAATTATTCATGAGACGAGTTTAGGTTATCCTTTTTCATTGGAAGCAACGCAAAATCAGTTAAAGGCCGTATTGGATAAAGGTGAAGATATTGTTTTGGTTGCCGAAATGGATGGAAAAGTAGTTGGTATTATTCATGCTCAGTATTATTTAGCGATTTATCATGAGGAAGTTTTCAATGTGTTAGGGCTAGCTGTGGCAAATGAGTGTCATGGAAAAGGTGTTGGTAAAGCTTTGATGAGTGAGCTTGAAAAACAAGTGATTGCCAAGGGTGTGAAAGGCATTCGTTTAAACTCTGGTGAAAAAAGAAAAGAAGCGCATTTATTTTATGAATCAATTGGTTTTACGAAAGAGAAATATCAAGCAAAATTTATTAAGGAATTGAATTAGTTTTAGTGCACTAGAATTAGGAAGAGAAAATACATATGAATCAATTGGGTTTACAATTAGCGTTAAATCAGACGCTCGAAACTGATAGATTTATTTTATGAAAAATTCAAATGGAAGATTAATTAATTCGAAATTTAATTACTGAACATCAAGATTTAATATAACAATGAAAAGAGGCTGGGACAAAACAATTTTTTAACTATAATTTTCAGTCGAATAATGTAAAAACCTCCCAAAATCTATCATCAAAGATAGATTTTGGGAGGTTTTTACGATTGAAGCTTTGTG
>JAITWV010000228.1 GCA_031285105.1 Streptococcaceae bacterium
CGAAATCCCTAAGATAATCGCAAAATCTAAGCCAATAATCGAAAACAAAATCGTAAACATGATCGCCACCGCCAAAGCAACAGTCAATTGCCCACGGATGTAACTAGAAATTTGATTATTTACTTCACCAAGCACTTGACCTGTTTTCTTTTGCCATTTTTTAGGAAGAAATTGCAAACCATAATCCAGCAAATTATCCCCATCTTTTAATAGAAAGAAAAGAATAAATGGCATCGTCACAATTCCAATGACAACGGTAGTAATCGTGCCAACCACCGAACCAAGACCAGTAAAAGTCATCTGAGATAAATTTTGTGCCCATTCAATCAGACGAGTGGACATGGTATTGCCAATTTGATCCAATTGCGGTCTAAATTGATGCAGTATCTCAATATTCAACAAATTTTGAACTTCATTATCCACCGTTCGCACATAACCAGGAAAATTCTTAAAAAAAGTGACCGTTTGCGTTTGAATCAGCGGAATAATCACCACAATGCCCCAAATAATCAATCCTAGTAAAACCACATAAACACCAATAATTGCACTAAGTCGATTAATACCGCGCTTTTCTAAAAATTTAATCACTGGAAACAACATATAATACATCACAACCGACATAATGACCGGTACACCAATGATTTCAAAAAATTGGGCAACAGGCGTAAAGACATGTGAAACCTTGGTAAAGACCAAAACATTCAACAAGAACAAAAGAATAATAATGAGACCCGTGACTGTTTTACTGTTTAAAAACCATTTAAAAAACCATGTTTTCGTCTGTTCTTTTTCCAAATTAAACACCTACCTTATAAGTAACCTTCATCCCCACTAAAATTTCTGGAAGACGTTCTTCAACTAAAGTAATTGCATTGATTAACTCCTCTTTAGGACCATTGCCAAAAAAGAAAGTAACGTGTCCTAGCTCTTGCAATTGTTCTAAAACATTTTTTCCAACATGTTCAATCGTATATTGTTGTTCACCAAAAGAAATGAAATCTCCTTTTTCTAGTGTTTGGAATTCATTTGTTGCAAAACGTTGAATAATTGAATGTTCCTTGATTAACTCAGTTGCCGACTCGTTAAAAAAGATTAGAATATTTTCGTTTTTACTAATTGCATTTGTTCCGATAGATAAAATTGTTGATTGCATAAATATGGTCTCCCTTTTCTTATATCATAAAGAATTATAGCATATCCCCAAGATTTTAACCGTTTCCTTCCTTATTTTTTGTGATATACTATTTTTATTAAATACAGAAACGAGGAAGATTATGAAAGAGAAAGTTTTATTTTCTGGCTATACTAAACGTGAAGCAAAAGGTGTTTATTCAGCAATGTTTGACAATGAAACAGGCATGTTTTCTGATTTAGAGTTGGTATGCACGGTTGATAATCCAACATACCTTGATTTAGATAAAAACGGTCATTTATATACTGTTGCTGCAGATGAAAATGGTGGGGGAATTGCTGGTTTTAACTTTGATGGCTCAAAAGGTGAAGTAATCAACTATGTAACAAGTGAAGGTGCGCCTTTATGTTATATCGCCGTTGATGAAGCACGTGATTTAGTTTATGGTCCAAATTACCACTTAGGACAAATTCGTGTGTATAAACGTGCAAAAGATGGTTCTTTGACTTTAGCTGACCAAGTAACACACGAAGGTTCAGGCCCACATCCAAATCAAACAATTCCACATGTACATTATTCTAATTTGACACCTGATAATCGCTTAGTTGCTTGTGATTTAGGAACAGATGGTGTTTATACTTATGATGTGTCTGATGAAGGCAAATTAACCTTAGTAGATACTTACTTTGCCACACCAGGAGCTGGTTCTCGTCATTTAACTTTCCATCCAAATGGTAAAATCGCTTATTTGATGGCTGAGTTAAATTCGACGGTTGAAGTATTGAGTTATGATGCTGCAACTGGAAAATTTGCTTTGATTGAGACGATTACAACTTTACCTGATACACATGAAGGATTTAATGGAACAGCAGCAATTCGTTTATCAAAAGACGCTAAACACTTATATGCTTCAAACCGTGGACATGACTCATTAGTTGTTTACAATGTTAGTGTTGATGGCACACATTTAGAAATAAGCGAGTGGGTTTCAGTAGAAGGAAAAACACCTCGTGATTTTAATTTTTCTAAAGATGAAAAATTCGTGATTGTGGCAAATCAAGATTCTGATAATGTGACTACTTTTAAACGTGATGAAGAAAATGGGAAATTGACATTGGTGCAAAAGGACTTTTATGTACCCGAAGCTACTTGTGTATATCCTTTGTAATTTTTTTAATAGAGGCAAGGACACATGATCGTGTGTCCCTGCCTCTTAATTTTTTTCGTTATCCATTAATATAAGCAATCGCTGCCCCACTTCCAAACTTCAAATCAGGCAATGCTTTTTTATATAACCCTAATTTCTTTAATGTATCTTCTGATTTTACTTTGGTAGCAAACATAAACCGTCTATTTTCACTATCCTCCACATAACCAGAAACTTCATAAGCAGAAACAACGGAATTTGAAGCGCTAGTATTAATACCAATATAGTTTATGAAAATTAAACGAAGCACTTTAAACAATAAAAAGCAGCAAAATTTTCTCGTTTGCTACTTACTTTTACATACTATAACTCTTCAAAAACCGCCACCGCATCACCAATAAACGAATCTTTCATAAATGGCGCTTGCACTCTTTCTTTATTAATTGCATAAATATCAGCCGAACCATTTGCAAAATCAATTAAAGCCGCAAATGGATACACTTTAAAACTCGTTCCAACAATTACCACTGTATCTGCATTTCGTAAAGCTTCCTTAGCATTTTCGATATTTTTATAATCAATCTGCTCATCATACAAAACTACATTAG
>JAITWV010000242.1 GCA_031285105.1 Streptococcaceae bacterium
TACCAACAGCCGCAACTGGAATGTTGAGTGCTTTTTTCATGTCTGTAGCAAATTTGACTTGATAACCCGGAAAAATAGGAATATTTGGACGAACTTCTAAAATACCAACTGTTGAAACATCAATTAAATCAATCCCATCAGCTTCTAACCATTGACCGATTTGTTGCCAATCTTTCATTGTGTGTTGTCTACCACTTTCATCAAAATCTGATAAAGAAAGACGAATCCACAATGAACCATCAAAAATTTCTCGAATAGGCCGGATAATTTCTTGCACAAAACGGTACCGATTTTCTAAACTGCCACCATATTCATCTTTTCTAGTATTTGAAAGCGGGGATAAAAATTGATTAATTAAATAACCATGAGCACCATGTAATTCAATCATATCCACACCAGCTGTAATTGCTCGTTTAGCAGCTTCGATAAAGGCATTTTGCACACGTTTAATATCCTCAACGCTCATTTGTCTTGGTGTTACGGACTCTTTGTTAAACGCAATAGCCGATGGAGCGATACATTCATCAGACCAATCGGCTTTTCTACCGGCATGACCTAGCTGAATACCGACCTTTGAACCTAGATATTGAATACTTTTGACTAATTTTTCCATTTCTACAGCTTGAGTATCATTCCATAAACCTAAATCTTGTTCATTGATTTTACCAACTGGCTCAACTGCCGTAGCTTCAAGCATGATTAAACCAACGCCTGCAATCGCTCTAGCACCGTAATGAGCAAAATGAAAAGGGGTAGCAATTCCATCTTTGTTTATTACTTCATACATACACATGGGCGCCATAACAAGTCTATTTTTAAGAGATAATCTGGCAATTGTAACAGGGGATAATAATAGTGACATATAAAACTCCTTATAATATTTAATATTCTTCGATAATTGCTTCCACAAAGTCATGCATCAATTGATCTTTTTTTGCACCAATTTTTTTGCCTTCCTCAGTGTTCAGTAAGTCTTTGAGTAAAAATAGTTTCTCATAAAAATGATTAATTGCCGTACTTTCTTCCGTATGATATTCCTCTTTATTTTGGTAAGTAGTCGGTTGAATAGTCGGGTCATAAATTTTTCGATTTTTCGCCCAACTATATTCAAGTGTCCGCACAATGCCCCAAGCACCCATGGCATCTAAACGATCAGCATCTTGTACAATTTGTCCGTTGATGTCCAATTTTTTTTGCTTGAGTAAATTAGCAGAAAAGCTCATGTTATCAATGATATAGAATAATTCGTCTATTTTTTGAAAGTCGATAGATGTTAAAAAGGCCTTCACCTCTTGTTTTTGCTTGAGTACATTTTCAGTTAATTTCGCATCATAAGTATCATGCAAATAACAAGTTGCCAACACCAAATTTTCATCCGCTTCAGGAATAGTATTTACTATTTTTTTAGCTAAAGCAACTACTCGGGTAATATGTGCAAAATCATGACCAGATTTATCAGCAGAATGGATTTTCTTAGCAAATTCGCTTATTTTTTGTAATTGAGTCATCTATTTATCCTTTAATCTTTAATATCTTAATTTTAGATGATTTAACGAATGAATGCTAGAAAATATTTTCTTGAAAACATGACTTTCTTGCTTTACTTAACTAAAAAATCATGGTAACATAGCAAACGTGAGAAAAACTCACTATAATCAGGTTTATCCGCTGAAAGCTAAAACTTTTAATGATAGACTATGCAAGAAAGAGGAATATTCAAATGAATCCATTAATTGAAGCTTTAACACAAGAACAATTACGCACTGACTTACCAGCTTTTCGTCCTGGGGACACTGTTCGTGTTCACGCAAAAGTTGTCGAAGGTACTCGTGAGCGTATCCAGTTATTTGAAGGTGTTGTAATCAAACGTCGTGGTGCTGGAATCAGCGAAACTTACACTGTTCGTAAAATCTCTAACGGTGTTGGTGTTGAGCGTACTTTCCCATTACACACTCCACGTGTTGAAAAATTAGAAGTAGTACGTTACGGTAAAGTTCGTCGTGCGAAATTATACTACTTACGCGCACTTTCAGGAAAAGCTGCACGTATCAAAGAAATCCGTCGTTAAGATTTCAAAAGTTCCAAAACGTTGCAACAAGACGTTTTGGAACTTTTTTTATTTTTTTAAACTTTTCTCTTGACCCTCACGCAACGACAGCGTTTATACTACTAATATGGAGGTAAGAAAAAATGGAGTACTCAATCAACAAACTTGCCCAAATATCTGGTGTCACCAAGCGCACGTTACACTATTATGATGAAATTGGTCTTTTAAAAGCAGTTCGTAAAAGCAACGGGTATCGAATTTATGGAAGAAAAGAAGTAGATTTATTGCAACAAATTCTACTTTTTAAAGAAATGGATGTTCCTTTAAATCAAATAAAAGAAATCATCCAGGACCCCAATTTTGATAGAAAAACGGCTTTAACTGGGCATTTAGATGAATTAACGCAAAAAGCAGCAAGACTAAATCGTATCATTGAAATGACGCAAAAAACAATTGATGAACTACATGGAGGAAAAGAAATGAAAGATAAAGAAAAATTTGAAGCATTTAAAGATAAAATGATTCAAGACAATGAAGAAGAATACGGCAAGGAAGTTCGCGAAAAATATGGCGACAAGCAAATGGAAGCAGCCATGAAACAAGTAAAAGGGATGACGGCTGAAAAATATCAAGAGTCAGAACATCTTCGTGAGTTGATGGCTCAAAAATTGAAAAAAGCAGTAGAAGAAAAAATGTCACCAGACAGTGAATTTGTGCAAGAGATTGCTGATTTGCATAAACAATGGTTGATGATTTTCTATCCTAAATACTCAAAACCTTATCACCGTGGACTTGGCGAAATGTATTTGGCAGATGAGAGATTTAAGGCGCACTATGAAGAAATTATTGTCGGTGCCACTGAATTGTTAAATGCAGCAATTCAAATTTATGCCAAGTAATAGGTAAGATTTGTTTAGCGAATAGTATTGATTTTTATAACTTACTCTTTAGTACATCGTAAGTTAATTGGAGTTTGTGAAATACTAGGACGCAAGGGCGTTCTTTACTTACGATGTACTAAAGAGTAAGTTATAAAAATCAATACTATTCGCTAAACAAATCTTACCTATTACTTGGCATAAATTTGAATTGCTGCATTTAACAAT
>JAITWV010000299.1 GCA_031285105.1 Streptococcaceae bacterium
TTATTTATACTTAGTGGTTGTTCTAGCTCAAAAAACGCACAAGGTACTTCAACAACAACTCAAAGTACAAAGACGCAGCAAACAACAAATGAAAGTTCGAGCAAAACTATTATCATGCAACTTTTGGTAGAATGGATTAACAATGAATTTTTGAAAGGGAAGCAAATGAAAAAGAATAAAATTAGAAAAAAGCTAATTATCGGTGGTGCCATTGCCCTTTTAAATGTTACCATCGGTATTAGTAAAGCATCCATTAAAGTCATTGCACAGGCTATCGGAAGCCCGATGCATCGTATTTATAACCCAAATTCAGGGGAGCATTTTTATACAAGAGATGATAATGAAAAAAATGTTTTGGTTAAATTAGGTTGGAAATATGAAGGAATTGGTTGGTTCGCTCCGAATAATGGCAAGCCTGTTCATCGTTTATACAATCCAAATTCTGGCGGGCATCATTATACGACAAATACTTTTGAGCGTGATAGTCTGGTGAAAATTGGTTGGCGTTATGAAGGAGTTGGTTGGTTTTCTGGTGGTTCAAGACCTTTGTTACGTGCCTATAACCCCAATGCCAAAGTCGGTACACACAATTACACGGTGAATACTTTTGAGCAACAGTTTTTAATCAATGCAGGCTGGCGTGATGAAGGAATTGGCTGGTATAGTGTCACGCCATTTGAAATGCTTGATCGTAATTTGGGACAAACTATCTATAATGGCGAGTGCTATGGCTTAGTTTCTTATTATGTAGATGGCTTTAGTACGAATTTGCACATCGGAGCTGGCTCACCATTTGGCATAACTCAAACAACCGGTGGTAATACAGTCAATGCCTGGAATATTGGTAGAGCATACCATTGGGAGTTAAATGGTTTTAGGGTAATGTTTTCACCAAAATATTCAGATATTCGTGCAGGCGATATTATTAATTTTGGACAAGGTGGTTTAGCGACATCAACGTACGGTCATACAGCAATTATTGCAAGTGTTGATGGAAATAACCGTTTTACCACTTATGAATAAAATGCCGAACGTGGACTAATTAATGCAAAATATAACCGAGTTTGGGGATACGACTTTCCAAATGTAGTGAGTATTGTGCGCAAGAAATAATAAAATCATCCGCAAGAGTTGAGGGGTTCTTGCGGATGATTTTGTCTATTCTTATGACAAATTTATTTCGTAATCACATAAATTGTTTGCTCTATCTTATAAATATCAAATCTGAAATTACTTTGCCTTGTTTCATGTCCTTTAAAATAAGACTGAGCATCAAAACCAACTGGTGTGGCATTCATTTGTGGCATACCAGTTGCTTGTGAAAACCATAATTGATTAAAATACGTGCTGTGAATATTACTTGGTACAATTTGTGAAAGAATCGGATAATTTCTAGTCGTTGATTTAAAAACTTCTGAATCACGCAAAAATCCTTGAATAAATACTTGATCACCTGGCTCATATATTTGCGTTAACTCTTGAGCAAGCATGATGCTTTGATGCTCGAAGATGTCTTTTTGAATATGCAACATGGACGAAAACACAAAAACAAATGAAATCAAATAATAACTAAAAAGCCCAAAAACAACATTTTTTAAAATATTTATAGGTTTTAATCTTATCTGAGTGGATGCTAGAATAAACATACTGATTAACCACACAGCAAAACCATAATTATAACGTGGTGCATCTGGAGCAATTGGGTTTTCTAAAAAGATATAAATACCAAATGAGGCAATTGCTGATAAAATAAAATAGATACTCAGATAACCAAAAGCTAATTTTTTAGCAATTTTGACTTGATAAAGCATACTAAAAGCAAAACACAAGATGCTTACCACACTCATAAATATCCAAATTCTAGCACTATGATGATAAATGGTTGAAAAATACGTGTGCAAATTAGTAACTATTTTTGAAAAATAATCATCTTTCATAATTTGTGAGGTTTCATTAGCAGTAGCAGGTAAAATTTGTAGCTGCCCCATATACAAAACTGTGCCCAAGAAAAATGAAAGTAATGAATAAAGCCCCAGCAACACTACATTTTTCACTTCTTTACCATTTAAAAAGTCAGTTAATAACATCAACAAAGCTAAAACTAAATAAATTCCTGAAGAAGCTTGATAAGTGTTATACATACAAAATAGACCAATAGTAGAGAAAATGACAAAATTCCTCTTTTCTTTTTTCCACCATAAAAAAGGAAGAACACTAAATAATAAGCTCAGTGAAATATAGGGAGTATCAAAACGAAAAGCCACTGCATTTAAAAACCAAGGATTCAGCCCGATAATACTACTTAAAATAAAAGATAGAATAGTCGCCTTTTTTCCAACCAAGACATAAACAAACAACACACTCGTTACTGTCAAAATAAAGGCGGACAAAATAAACGTTGTCAAACCAAGATCCGTTACGCGTCGACTTCCTTGAACCACCCAAGAAGCAATTTCACTAACCCACCTTGAATAATGTGCCCCAAAATTTGGAATGCCATTTGCTCTTCGCAAATTATCATCAATGTATGGAAAATTGACGAAACCAACGGGTACCAATGTACTTAGATAGATAATCAATAAAGTAATAATACCCGTTTTTTTCTCCTTATAATAATTAAACATACTTCTCCTTTTACATCAAAATTTATATCTAATTATAAGCTATTTAAGGTTGAAATAAAATCTTTTAACAAAAAAAGATTGATACTCTAGCTAATACGTTTCAAAATAAAACTCAACAACTTCAACCAGGCTTCTGAATTTATCACGAAAACGACGGATGAAATTCTTCAAACTACCCCATAAATTTTCTATTTT